>CAZRCO010000001.1:0-52696 GCA_964598635.1 Candidatus Woesearchaeota archaeon
CAACATCTAAGGTAGCAGGAACTCCTGCTGAAACATCAAAAGTTGTTTTTTGACCTGGACCAATAACAACTGTTGGGGGGGGAGTTGGAGGGGTTGGAGGAGTTGTGGAAGTACCTATTGTAAAACTAACACTTGTTGTATCATTTCTGTTTCCCGCCATATCACTACAATATGCATTTACTACATAATTACCATCTGGAAGAGAGGTTTCAGTGCTGCTAAAGAAAGAAATATCAGCACGATAATAACTAAAAGTTTTATTTGTTTGTCCGCCGTCAAGACTATACTCACAATAACCCTGCTCATTTAATATTATATATATAAAAACGTTCCCAGGCACAGAACTATCCGGAGATGCGACTAAGAACACTGCTGGTGGCGTCAAATCGGTTATATTAAATAAACTAAGATTTGAAGCATTTACCTGATAGAAATTAAAGTTTCCATTCCCAAAATATATATAGCCTTTTGCATATGCTGAAGAATAAGCCTCTCCTCCAATATATAAAGTTCCAATCAATTGGGAAACGTTTGAAGCGTTTAATTGATATATATAAGTATCTGAAGCTCCAACATATACAGACTCTCCAACAACTGTCGGAGAATTTAAAGCATAACCCCCAAGAGTATAATTTGCGATTTGTTGGGAAATGTTTGAAGCGTTTAATTGATAGAAATAATAAGGAGAAGACCCCGCACCCCCACCAATATAAACATAACCATTGGCAATTGCTGGAACCATATAACCAAATTGAGTCCCTAATGAAAAATTAGCAATTTGTTGGGAGATATTTGAAGTATTTAATTGAAACATATAACCTTGATGTGAAGCTACTTTATTTGAAATATAAAGAGAACCATTATAAACTGCCGAGGGAATGTCAAAGGCATCAGTCCCATATGTAAAATTAACACTTAAATCTGAATTGGAAACGTTTGAGGCGTTTAATCGATAGACTCCAAAAGCACCAACAGGACCACCACCAACGTAAAGATATCCATTGGCAATTGAAAGAGAATTGGCTGGAATTGTATAATTTGCGATTTGCTGAGAAACATTTGAAGCATTTAACTGGAACAAATAACCAACACTTTCAAACGGACCTCCAATATAAGCATAACCATTGGCAATTACCGGGTCTGAGGTAAAACTAGTGCTTAATGTAAAATTAGCAATTTGTTGAGAAACATTTGAAGCGTTTAATTGATAAAAAGTTGAACCACTATCAAAATAAACATAACCATAAGCAACTGCTGGAGAATCAGGATACCCCGCACTAATTGAATAATTTGCAATTTGTTGAAAAACGTTTGAAGCGTTTAATTGATAAAAAGTACGAGTACCATCGCCAGTGTAAACATATCCATTAGCAATTGCTGGAGAATACCAGCCGATATAATCAGTTGATGCAAAGATTGAATAATTCATTCCAGAAATAAGCGGAAAATCAGTCCCATCATATGCTGTGTGATTCAGATATTTTCCCCACATCCACCATTCTGTAGCATTTTCTGAGTTTTCTGCTTTAACTAAGAAGCTTAATAGAATAATTAAAATAAGTGCAAAAAATAATAATCCTTTCTTTTGTCCTCTTTTCATAAACTTATATAGAAATCTTATTTAAAAATATTTCTACTCCAAATTTTTCTTATAGTTATATAATTATAATAATTACACTTTATACAATTATCCCAAATAACTGCCTGCAGTAGGTACTGCTGCTTTTGTGGTTTTTAAGAAATCTTCTTCAATCCTTTTATATACTTCAAGTGTTGATTTTGTAACACTTGGCCTAACTTTCTGCAAAGCTTCTTCAAAATGTTTTTTCTTAACTTCCTTAGCATCAGGAGATTCCCTTAATGCAAGCATTCCCGCTTCTCTGGCTAATGATTCTAAGTCTGCTCCTGTATACCCTGCTGTTTTCTTAGCAAGTTCTTTAACATTAACATTTCTTGCTAATGGCATTTTTTGTGTATGAATTCTTAATATATTCTCTCTTCCTTCTTCAGTAGGAGCATCTACAAGTAAAATTTTATCAAATCTGCCAGGTCTTAATATAGCCGGATCAATCATATCTGGCCTGTTTGTTGCCGCAATAACAATAACATCATTCAAATCTTCCAAACCATCCATCTCTGCAAGCATTTGATTTAAAACACGCTCTGTAACTCTTGTTCCTGCTTCCACCCCTCTTCTGCCTGCAAGAGCATCTATCTCATCAAAGAAAATAATACATGGTGCAACCTGTCTTGCTCTTTCAAATATTTTTCTCATACCTTCTTCAGATTTACCAACCCACATACTTAATAATGATGGCCCTTTAACCTGAATAAAATTTGCTTCGGATTCTTTTGCAACAGCTTTTGCAAGCAAAGTTTTTCCTGTTCCCGGAGGACCGTAAAGCAAAATACCTTTAGGAGGCCTAATTCCCATTCTCTCGAAACTTTCGGGATACTTTATTGGCCATTCTACCATCTCCCTTAATTCTCTTTTAACACTTTCTAATCCTCCAACATTTTCCCAGCTAACATTTGGAGTCTCAACCAAAACTTCTCTCATAGCACTTGGACGGACGGTTTTCAAAGCTTCCAAGAAATCATCCTGTCGGATTATCATTTTTTCCAATATTTCCTGTGGGATTTGTTCTTCTTCATCTAATTTGAGATTTGGTAAATGTTTCCTTAAAACATTCATAGCTGCTTCTTTTGTTAAAGCTTCCAAATCTGCCCCAACAAAACCATGGGTTATACTTGCCATTTCTTCTAAATTAACATTTCTTGCCAAAGGCATTCCTCTTGTATGAATCTTCAAAATTGAAAGTCTTCCTTTTTTGTCCGGAACATTTATTGGTATCTCCCTATCAAATCGTCCTGGACGCCTTAAAGCAGGGTCAATTGCATTAACCCTATTTGTAGCACCAATAACTATAACTTTACCTCTTGATTTCATACCATCCATCATTGTCAAAATCTGACTTACAACTCTCCGCTCTACTTCTCCAACAGTCTCTTCTCTTTTTGGAGCTATTGCATCTATTTCATCGATAAAGATTATTGCAGGAGAGGTTTTTTCAGCCTCATCAAAAATATCCCTAATCTTTTTTTCAGATTCTCCATAAAATTTAGACATAATTTCTGGTCCATTTAACAAAATGAAATTAGCATCAGATTCATTAGCAACAGCCTTAGCAAGCAAAGTTTTTCCTGTTCCAGGCGGTCCGTGAAGTAAAACTCCTTTGGGGGGCTCTATTCCCAATCTCTGGAAAATTTCCGGTCTTTTCAAAGGAATCTCAACCATTTCTCTTATCTTTTTGATTTCTTCTGTTAAACCCCCAATGTCTTCATAATTAATCTCCGGAACTTTTTCATCACTAACCTCTACAGCTTTGGGGCTTAATGTAACTTCGGTATTTTCAGTAATAACAACCGGCTGGCTTGGATTTGTAGAAACAACCAAAAATCTTATTTGAGTAATCCCTCCTCCAAGATTTCCAAATCCCATTCCGCTGAATATATCATTTAGATTTCCGAAAATTTCATCCATATTTCCAAATTCATCTGAAATTAAATCTCTTCTTCTCTGAACACCCCCAAGAACAACAACATCCCCTTTAACAACTGTCCTTCCCAATAAACCCTTTCTCAAATTGTCAGGATCTCCTTGAACCATTATTCCTTTTTGGGCAGGAGCAATCATTATTTTTCTTGCTTCTTTTACTTCTGCCTTGGATACAGAAACAACATCACCAATACCTGTTTTAGCATTTCTTCTGAGTATTCCGTCAATTCTAATAATTCCTTCTCCAACATCTGCAGGGTAAGCTCTGTCAACAATTGCAACTGTTTCCCTGTTTCCTTTTATCAGAAGGACATCTCCTCTTCTCACTCCTAACTCTCTCATAATCTCTCCGTCAATTCTTGCAATTCCTTTGTAAGCATCATCCTGCTGTGCTTCCACAACCTTTAATTTAACTTCTTTTTCTTTAGCCATTTTTTTCCTTTCCTTTTAACTCAGTAAAACTTAAACTTAACTTTCCAAAATCTTCAAAGCATAATCTTACTATGTTATCCATAATTTTCTCCTGTTCTCTAATAAAAGAAACAATTTCTTTTGGAATTGAAACAGCGTAACTATTTCCTACCAACCTCATCTTTACATGAAATTCTTTGTTCTTAAGATTTATGAATTTATCATATTCTTGCTTATCAATCGGATGAATTATCCTTTCCCCACACTTGGGGCAAACAACAGCCCGGAAAATAAAACCATTCTTGACTATTTTTGTTTTTTGCATTGCTGTGTTGCATTTTTTACAAAGTATCTTGTTATCAAATATATCAGCCATTTTGTATATATCTTATTGTATACACAGGTAATAAACACTTTTTAAATATTTCGTTATCAAGTTTATAAAACAAAACTTTATAAATCAATTATAATCTAAAATCAAATGGGCAAAAGAATAATGATATTCTCTCCTTATATAAAAGATCAAAATGGAATAGAAGAAGTACTAAGGGACTATCTACAAGAAAATCTTAGAAGATATTACAAGGGGATAGAGATTCAAAGATTCTCAGACATAAAAGACTCTATTAACAGCGAAAGTAAAATTGGCATGGGTGGAGAAGTCTTAGTAATTTTTGACCGAAAATTATCCCAGATACGTAAAAAACCATCTGAATGGACTATGAATGAACGGATATATTATGGGGGATTAAAACAATTATTTGAACTTTCTACTAAAATTTGTGATGAAAGAGAAATTCCTTATTTTAAATATGAAGGAGAAATGGAGAAGGATTCTGTTATTGAATTGAGAGAAAAAATAGCAGAGATGAAAGAAAGAATATTACAAAAATTAAATCAAGAAGAAAAAGGGCTTGAATCTTGCCTAAAGGAAGGACACTAATAAAACATTTTAAAAACTTCTCTGATTAAATATTTTTATGAATTTAAAAGAGGTTGATAAAAAGGTTAAGAATTTTTTAAAAAAATTCTGGTATTTGCTTTGGAAAGATAACTCATTAAAAGGATGGATTTTTTCAATTTTATTCATATTTATTTTTATCAAATTTATTTTTTTTCCTGGCTTAAGTTTAATAACAGGAACTTCTCTTCCACTGGCAATTGTTGAATCATGCAGCATGTATCACCAAGGAAATATTTTTTCAAATTACGATTTGTGGTGGGAAAGACACGATGAAAAATATTCTGAACTAAATATAAGCAAGCAGGGATTTGAGCATTTTAGATTTAAGAATGGTTTTAACAAGGGTGACATATTATTTGTTATTGGAACAAAACCCGAAAAACTGAAAATTGGTGATGTGATAATTTTCAATGCAAATCAGCAGAATCCTGTAATTCATAGAATAATAGACATAAAACAAAACAATGGGGGATATATTTTCTCAACTATTGGAGATAATAATAATGGACAGTTATTTTTTGAACAAAATATTCAGGAAGATCAGATAGTTGGAAAATCTGTTTTCAGGTTAGTCCCTTATCTTGGGTGGGTAAAACTTGTCTTTTTTGAAACACAAAAACCAGTTTCTGAAAGAGGTTTTTGCAGGGAAAATTAAGAATTCTTTTTAGAAATTTAAAAACAAAACCTTTTTAAATAATCCCTCCAAGAAATAAAAGATAGTTTTAGTGGAGGTGAAAAACAATGGAATTTTGTCCGAGATGTGGTGCAGTTCTAGTTCAGAAAAGAAAAAATTATAGTTGTCCTAGATGTAATTATTCTACAAAAGAAAAAATAAAATTAACAACTTCTGAAAAAGTAGAAGATAAAAAAGAAATAGCAATAGTCTTAGAGAAAGATACACAGGTTCTGCCTGTAACAAATGCTGTATGCAAAAAGTGTGGCAATAAAGAAGCATACTTCTGGACTGTTCAAACCCGTTCCGGAGATGAAGCAGAAACAAAGTTCTTTAAATGCACAAACCCCAAATGTGAGCACACATGGAGAGAATATAGGTAAATCGCTGAATATCTGTAAAAGCTTTTAAATAATTATTTCTTTACAAAATCATGGCTCTGTAGCTCAGTTTGGTTAGAGCACTGGACTCTTAAACTTTAAGGTTATCTCGGGGTGATGGAGATATCCAGGTGTCGGGGGTTCAAATCCCTCCAGGGCCACTTTTTGAAAGATGAAGAGAAAAAAGCGAGAAGCAATAATGTGGGTTATGGTATGGAGTATAATAACTCTTATACCATTTTTAACTTGGAAATATTTTGGTTTTGTATGGATAATTTTACCTTTTTCTGGATTTATTCTGATTAAATTAATAATAGGAATAATTAGAGGAGATTATAACTAATTCATTTCTTTTTAAAAATCTTAACAGCCTAAACCTCTTCAAGAATTGATTGTATCACCCACTTTTTGCTTTTCCTAAGCTTTCCGACAACAGCTTTTCCCTTTTTCTTTCCCTTATATTCAGTGTGACTTAAAGGAACAGTTCTGAAACTGGATTTTATAAACAAACCAGGAGATTTCTGACGCCATCTTTTGTATTTCTTTGTTTTTCTTGGATATTGCCCTTGCTTTCTAAATTCTACTATTTGTTTTTTTGTTGGCATTTTATCTTCTATGCTTAAAAAATTCAATAGCTCTGAATCTTTTCAAAACTTTATTATAACCTGATTTTTCAACAAGAACTTTTGTCTTGGCTTCATTAAGCAAACGAAAATCATAATCTCTTACAGAACCCTTTATTTTATCTTTCCCAGGATACTTTTTCCACTTTCCTCCTTTTTTTGATTTATACTGCATCACCATCTAATAAATAAGAAAAAACAGACTTATAAAATTTATCTAAAAAATAATAATTATTTCAAATCTTTAATCATCCCAAAATCATAAACTTTTTCATCATCTCCAAAAACAAAAACTTTGAATTTTAATAATGATTTTCTTGGTATTATTGAAAAATGATTTTCGTATTCTTCAATATAGTCGTTAACATTTATCCCCTCAACTATTTCAAAAAAGCTTGGAAGAATAACAATCTTCTTCCCCCTAAAATTTCCAATTAAAAAGCATTTGAACTTCTCTCTTTTTGCTCCCTTTTTTTCTGATAAAATAACAGAAGGATGTATGTGGGCCATTATAATAATACTAACTTTTTTGTCAAAAATCTCTTTAAAGGACTTATGTCCGTGAACAAAAACTATATTATTTTTTATATAATAATTTTCCATCTTTTTTCCGCAGAAATCAAAAGTATCATGATTACCTTTTATAAGAATTATATTTTCCTCATTAACATACTTTTCGAGAAATTTGAGAATATTTTTGAAAATATATTTTTCTTCTTTCTCATATCCAAAAAAATGTTTTATATCTCCTAAAAAAACAATTTCTCTTAATTTAAACCCTTTTTTATTTATATTTGAAATAATTCTCTTTAAATTCTCTTTTATATCTTTCAGCATAAATTCAGGAACCAAAATACCTAATTCCCTTAACATTTGTTCATATCCTAAATGTAAGTCTCCAATAGCCAAAATTCCATGCTTAGGGAAAAAAACAGTTTTGTCTATGAAAATAAATTCCTTTTGCTTTTTCTTTTCCCCCTTGTATTGTTTTTCTAATCCCATTCTTCTATTAGTCTTAAATGTTCTTTGTGAATTCTTTTTAAAAATTCATGTTTATCTTCAATTCTTATTAAATCTGAATGCCCCTGCAATATTAAACTTGTCGCAAAAGGACTTGGAATCTCAACTTTTTCAACTTTTACTTTTACTTCTCCTTCTTTTATCCACGTTATAACTTTCCCGGCATTATCAATATCCATCAAATCTTCCAGAACTTCTCTTCTTGCCTCTCTCAGGATTGGAAATTCATTTGTTATTCTTTTAACAGCATGCAATAAGAAATGACTTTTCATCTGCTGTTTTCCAACAGTTTTGCTTCTTCCTTTATAACTTCTCAAAATCATTAATGAACGTGTAGCACAATGCCTGAATCTTCTTGCCAAAACATCAGTCCTTTCTATCGCCTCTTTCAAAACTTCTTCTAAGTTCTCAGGATTAAGATATCTCAATGCTCTATCAATATTTAAATCACTTCCAGATAAATAAAAACCATTATCATTAATTCCTATTTCAACATCTCTCCCTCTCCTTTTACCAACCAAAAAACCTATTGCTCTTGACAATGCATCGTTAACCCTTCTTCCATACATGCTGTGAAAAATTAAATAATTCTTTCCTTTAACAGAATCTTCATAGGATTCAACTAACATCAAATCCTTATGTGGGATTCCCAGAAACCTGAACTGTTCATTAAAATAATTATAAATCAAACCTGCTGTCTTTTCCTTGACATATAAATGCTCCATAATAAATTCCTCTATTTCCTTTCTTTTCTCTCCAAAAATTAATTTTTCATGAATCAGTTTTCTAAATTCATTAACTTCCAAAGCAGAATCAAAACTTAAAGGCAACATTTCTGAAAACCATGACGGAATTGTCGGAGAAAGTCTTTCTCCTGAAGAAACATAAAGATTCATCCCTCTCGTGTACCTGTAAACATATTTTTTCCCTCCAAGGACAAAAACATCTCCTTTTTTCATTCTCTCCAGAAAAGTTTCATCAATCACCCCAATTTGCTCACCAGAAGGAGCAAGTTTAACTGTAACAAAAGACTCGTCCGGGATTGTTCCTATATTTGTCATATATAAAACTCTTGCCATTTTTCCTTTTTTACCAATTTGCTTTGTTCCTGCATCATACCAGATTTTTCCATAAACATGGTTCTTATCCAAATCATATTCTCCTGCAAGATAGCTTATTATATCTAAAAAATCTTTTTTGGT
Source organism: Candidatus Woesearchaeota archaeon (assembly GCA_964598635.1). GTDB lineage: Archaea > Nanobdellota > Nanobdellia > Pacearchaeales > GW2011-AR1 > CAZRCO01. The sequence continues at coordinate 8,833 of CAZRCO010000001.1, forward strand.
TAGCTTAGAATAACAATAACTTTTCTTTATAGTTGAAAATAATTCATCCCTGTCCCAGATTTTGTAAATAGCCATACCATAAATCTGTTGTGCCAAAACATCCAAACAGTTTCTAGGAAATCTCACTTTGTTAATTTTCTTTTCTACCATCTCTTTTTGTATAACGCTGCATTCAACCAAATCATCCCTGTCAGTTACAAGAAATCTGCCTTTTGCCGTTTCATGAAGTCTGTGTCCTGCCCTTCCCAATCTCTGCAAAGCCCTTGAACTTGATTTGGGAGAGCCAATCATTAATACAAGATCAATATAACCAATATCAATCCCTAATTCCAGACTTGTAGAACATACCACCACTTTCAGTTTTCCTTTCCTTAATCTTTCCTCTATATCAAATCTATGTTTTCTGCTTAAAGAAGAATGATGTGCTGCAATATTATCATCACCATATTCTGTTGGGAATTTTTCTTTCAGATAATTAACAAGTCTTTCGGTAGCTGAACGGGTATTGGTAAAGATAAGTGTTGTTTTATGTTTTCTAATTAAAGCAGATAATAAATTATAAAAATTAGGAAAAATATTCTCGTCTTCAATTAAATCCTCAGCAGGAGTTAAAACCTCTATGTCAATTTTCTTAATCATAGGAACTCTTATTATACTCACCTCTCTTTCTTCAGATATACCAACAAGAAATTTTGAAACTTCTTCCATCGGCTCAATTGTAGCACTTAAACCAATTTTAACAGGAAAGATTTTGCTTACTTCATTTAATCTTTCCAGGGTTATGCTCAGATAAGTTCCTCTTTTGTTATCCAATGAATGGATTTCATCAACTATACAAAACTCAACAGCTTTTAATTTTTCAACAAATTTCTTGCTTGTAAGAATTATTGCCAGAGACTCAGGAGTTGTTACAAGAATATGGGGTGTGTATTTTGCCATCCTTGCCCTTTCTGATACTGTTGTATCTCCTGTCCTTAAGCCAATCCTTATCTCCTGAAGCTTAATTTTCTTTCCTTCTGCGATTTCTTGAATTTCTGCAAGAGGTTCTATAAGGTTTTTATGAATATCATTACTCAAAGCTTTTAACGGAGAAGTATAAACTGCATAAATCTTGTCTTCAAGCTCATTTTTTTCCGCTAATATTACAAGATAATTAAGTATCGACAAAAAAGCAGTCAGGGTTTTTGTTCCTCCAGTAGGTGCTGAAATTAGAATATTCTTCCTTTTCCAAATGTTTAAAACACCATATCTTTGGGGTAGGGAAAAATCTTCAAATTTTGAAAAAAACCATTCTCTAACTAAAGGATGCAGGACTTTTTTAATTGAATTACTATTTGCTTTCTCAGCTTCAATGATTTTTGTCATGTTTCAGAAAAATTAATTAGGATATAAAGTTTAAATTGGTTTTGTTAAACAACAGTATTGAATAGGTTGTAAAAAGGATAATTACAAATATTAAAAATTAACTCCAAGGGGCGGTAATCTTAACAATACAATCATCTGACTAATTTTTTTATATTTTCTATACTATCTGCAACTTCTCTACCCTTTTTGGTTAGCTTTATTAGTTTAACTCGCCCCTTTTTTTCAAAAACAACTAACCCTAAACTCTCCAAAACCTGCAGAATCTTCACGGCATGGCTATACGTGCAGTCCACTTCCTTAGCCAAAAGACTACCATATCTCATCCTTGTGTTCTTTTTAAGAAAAACCAACATCAAAGCTGGCTTCCTTCTGAAAAAAATGTCAAAATTATCCTTCATTTTGGAACACATATGTTTTATTACATATATCCAGATAGGTATTTACTTTTAAATGTTTCGAAATAGTAAAATGGGGGATTCAAAACCTATAAAAACTTGTTTTCTTCCATTAAAATCATGCTCCGTAAAAGACAAAGAAAATCACATGAACAAAAAATAGCTGAAGAATTCTTTCCTGTCGATAAAACAGATTTAAGATATTCCATTGAAAAACCGTATAAAACCAAGGTTTCTCCACAACAGATTAATAAAAAACAAAGAAAATTCGGAAAAAAGAGAAGCAAAGAAAATATCTCAAAAAGGACTCAAAGAAAAAAGGTAGAGTATAAATCAAAAAAAATTTCGTTAAAAAAAGGAGGATATGAGCTTATAATCACAGAGAAACCACAAGCTGCTTTGAAAATTGCCTCTGCTTTAGGAGAACCCTTAAAAAAGAACCCGAACCGAAATACAATACCTTATTATGAGCTTTCAAGGCAAGGAAAAAAAATAGTTGTGGCATGCACTGTTGGGCATCTCTTTACATTAAATCAGAATTCTTCAGGTTCAGATATTCCTGTTTTTGATATTTCATGGGTTCCAAATTACTTAGTAAGAAAAAGGGATTTTACAAAAAAATATCATGACACTTTACTGAAATTAGCAAAAAATGCAGGAAGCATAACAATTGCAACAGACTATGATGTTGAAGGAGAAGTTATAGGATTAAATGCAACAAGATATATCTGCGGACAGGAAGACGCAAATAGAATGAAATTCTCCACACTTACAAAAAAAGAATTAGAAGAAGCATATAAAAATAAATCCAAAACCTTAAACTGGGGGCAGGCAATTGCAGGAGAAACAAGGCATTATTTAGATTGGTTCTATGGTATAAATCTCTCCCGTGCATTGATGAATGCAATAAAGTCCCTAGGAAAATTTAAAATAATGTCAATTGGAAGAGTGCAGGGACCAAGCCTGAACCTGATAGTTAAAAAAGAAGAAAAAATTCAGAACTTCAAACCAAAAGCATATTGGCAGGTGTTCATAACCATAATAAATTCCCATAGATTAGAGTTAAAATATAACAAAGATATCTTTGATGAAAAAAAACTTGAGAAGTTTAAAGATCTTGTAGGAAAAACCGCAGAAGTAAGCACAAAAAAGACAGAACAAACTCTTTCTCCTCTTCCTCCGTTTAATTTAACTGCCCTGCAAATGGAATCTTACAGAATATACGGAATAACTCCCGTAAGAACATTACAGATTGCTCAATCTCTTTATCTTTCCGGACATATTTCTTACCCAAGAACTTCCAGCCAGAAACTCCCTCCTTCAATTTCCTATAAAGAAATATTAACAAAACTTTCAAAACAATATGGGGTTGAAAGACTCATAAAAAGACAAAAGCCAGTGGAAGGTAAAAAAACTGATCCAGCCCATCCATCAATTTATCCAACAGGACAGAATCTAGATGGTATAAACAGTAAAAATAACGGGCTTTCTGTGGATGAACAAAAAATATATGATTTAATTGCTAAAAGATTCCTGGCATTATTCTGTGATGATGCAATAATTGACAACAAAAGAATTACCGCGAAAATTGATACTAATAAAAGGAAAGTTGATGGTCAAGGAAACCTTGGTGTCCTTACCTTTTTGGCAAAGGGTTCAATGATAAGGAAAAAATCATGGCTTGAATTCTATCCTTTAAAAACAAAAGAGCAAAATCTGCCTGACCTTGAAGGAGAGATGAAAATAATTAGTGTCAGAACCGAGGAAAAGGAAACTCAGCCACCAAAACGTTATACTCAAGCTTCAATAATCTCAGAACTTGAAAAAAGAAATCTTGGAACAAAAGCGACAAGAGCTTCAATAATCCAGACTCTTTATGACAGGGGTTATATAAGAGAAAAAAGCATACAAGCAACTTATTTAGGAATTTCCTTAATAAAGTCTCTGGAAAAGTATTCTCCTATAATAATTGATGAGAAATTAACAAGAAGCTTTGAAAAAGATATGGAAAATATTGAAAAAACCAGGAAGGATTTTGAAGAGAAGAAAAACAACGTCATTAAAAAAGCAAAAAAAACAATAACAGAAATTTCCCAGGATTTTAAAGATAATGAAGAAGAAATCGGCAAAGAACTGGTAAAAGCAAATGAAAAAATCAGATTGCGGGAAAGAGAAGAAAACAAACTGAATATTTGTCCTGTCTGTAAAAAAGGAATTTTGACAATAATTTATTCTAAAAAAAATAAAAGGCAATTTGTTGCCTGTGACAAATACCCAGAATGTACTAATACTTACACTCTTCCTCCTAATGGCTTAATAAAACCTTTAACGCCGAACAAGATCTGCGAAGAATGTGGTTTTCCATTACTAATGAGGATTTCAAAAGGAAAACGCCCATGGACTTTCTGCTTTAATCCTGAATGCCCGACAAACAAGGAAAGAATTGAGAAATATAAGAATAGGAAAGAGGAGAATAATAATTCTTAAAAAGGAAGAAATGTATTATAAATAATGGATAAGAATTATAATGGGGTTTCTTGGGAAGATGTTTACTCTAATGAAGAACTAAGAAAATCCACACAAATTGATGCCTATTTCTTCAGAGAATGTGAAGTCAAATTAAGAAATGAGAAAAGAAAACAAGAAGCATTAGCAAGAAATTCTTTGGATAATTTAACTACTTAAAACCATTCTGCTAATCTTCTTTGGGTATTAACCTGACTTAATATTTTGCTTCTGCTTAATATTTGTGCAGGATTGAAATTGTATTTTATTATGCCAACTTTTTTAGCACTTTCAATAAGTTCTTCTTTACTATTAAATTCTATTTTCCTGTTACTTAGGGCTTTTCTAACTGATTCGCGAACAACCCATACTCCCAAAGCAGCCCAATAACTTGGTGTTTCTATTCTAATAGCTAAAACAGAACCTTGCCTTTTTACTTTATCAAGGTATTCCAAAATAGGAAGTCTTGAAGCATAATAACCCCCGCCTGTATTGGAAGCATAACTTTTTCTCCCTTCAAAAGACTCAAAATCTGTCGCAGCCTTAATCTCCTGGCTTGGATTCCATGAGCTCCCTGGCAGATAAAGTTCAAAGAGTTCATAACTCAATATTCCTGGAAAAAACAAAATAAGATAACAGTTTCCCATAAATTCCCCAAAAAAAAGCTCAAAATTTTCTATCTCCCTGTAACCTCTTATCTTTTTCAGCAAAAATTTTCCTATTGTATCATCTGTTGCAGTAATGCTCCACCTTGTAGGAACAAGCCTTTTATTTTTCTTCAGTCCAAGAACGCCAACACTTAATATTTTGTTTAAAGTATATTCTCCAAAATTATTTTTATACAAATACTCAATTCCTTCAGAAGCCTTTATTTCATCATTAATAATCTTGTCAACTTTTCTATCTATTTTTACATTTCCTGTTATTTTGGCTTTTTTTAAACTTCCCCTCATCCCCTGAGGAGTTACAATTCTGTCTTTTTTTCTTCCGACATTCAACCTGTTTTTCAGTTCAATTTCAACATCCACAGGCTTGGAAGCAACTGCAATTTCCTTGGCAATTTGTAAAAATTTTTGACTATTTTTACTTATTCTTACGTCCTGAACTTTTGACTGAAACCTTGAATTTAACAAACTATCTCTTAACTGAATAACATCAGTAATTTCAAAATTATTATCTGCCCAATATTTCTCATCATCATAAATCCAGGCATCTTCATCTCTCTCCAAGGGGCTTAATATCCCAACATTTACTAAAGGATATCTAAGCTTACTGCCAACAAAAACACTTGGAGGAGAACTTGAGTCAAGTTTATTTATGTTTTTTAGTTCTCTAATTCTAAAATTAGCTTCAGCAAGTTTCTTAACAACTTCAAATCTAATATCATCCATTTTAATCTTAATAGTAGAAACTTCAAACTTTATATTTTTATATCAAGTTAACTTTTTAAAAAACCCCTTTTCCCTTCTTACAAAAAAATCAAATTTGTTGTGTTTGTTATTCCTAACTAAGTTAAAATAAAGATTTCTCCATGCATGAAGAATACCAAAGTCATTAGAAGCCAATGCCGTGTCTCCTCTTTTTTGAGATAAAATCTTTCCTAAAATTAAAAAATTATAATCTGTATCACTTAATTCATATCCTTTTTGTAGCCTATCATATTCTTTTCTTTGGGTATTATATAATTCCAGCTCTTCTTCAGTTAATTTATCTAATCCAAGAATTCTACCTTGCCCTGAAAACATTTCAATCAGTCTCCTTATTTCTCTGCAACAATATCTTCTCTCTCTTAACAAATTTAAAACTCCTTTATCTGAATGCGAGCCTCTTCTTCTAACAGCCTTCATATAAGGATAATGAGAAATTTCTGAATATTCATCACAAACTTCAGGAGTAATCCAACACGAATCTCCTCTCATAAGATGGTCCATCAATAAATTTCTAAAAAAATGTTCATCCTCTATCTTTTCTCTTTTTTCCTTACAAGTAAGAATGTCCTTATTGTATTTCATCCCATTTCCCATAACACAAGTATCTAATAAAAGAAAATCATATTCATTAGTCAGTTCTTCTAAAGTCCGTAAATTGTTCCAATTCATCTAAAAAGAGGATAAAAATTAAGAAATATAAAGATTATTATCCAATAAAGAATATGTTATATCCATCCTTTTTTAAATACTCCTTTATTTTTTATCTCAAAAAACATCTCTTTTTGGGGAAGACTTCGATGCTTTAATAAAATAGCTTTTTTCTTTCCCCTGTCGTTTCTTAATTCAATTATACATTTACTCCAATATTGAAACAAATTTCCCCCAACAATATTAACTTTCCTTTCCTGACCTTTCTTTATTTCTTCTTCAGGTAAAAACTCTGTGTAAACCTGATTTGTGATAATAATCGGAATTCTCTGACTTCTTGAAATTTCAGCCAAAATCCTCATCTGCTTTGCCACTTCCCTGTTAACTTCCCTGATTTTTTCATCATCCCTGGACTTAACCGCATCTCCGAACTCAAGTCTGTAAAGCATAGCCATCCCATCAACAATAATAAGGTTTATTTTTCCTTTTTTAACTTGGTTTAAAAGTTTTTCAAAAACCCCTTTTTGCTCATTGAAACTTACGGGAGAGAAAATTACAATATTTTTCAAAATTTCTTCGTAATTCTCCCCAACAATCTGCCTAATCCTTTCAATACTAAACCCCCCCTCTGTATCTATAAAAATTACTTTGTTACCTTTTCTTGCCTGACTGCATGCGACAAGGATTGTAAAATTTGTCTTCCCGCTTCCAGGGGGACCGGCAATCATAGTTATAACATCGTTTTCATAACCCCCATAAAGCCATTTATTAAAATCATAACTTCCTGTTGAAATTTTGTTCTTACTCATAGTATCTAAAAATCTCAGGAATTAATAAGAATTATTATAGTCAATTTTCTATTTCTTTATTCCAACTTCTTGAAATCTTTTTCGAATTTTTCCAAATCCTTAGTTATAGCAGAAACAGCATCATTTATTGCTTTCTTGGCAGTTTTGCCTTTTGTTTGAACTTTTAGTATCGGCCTTTTTGTCGGATGCTCTCTTCTCCACGCCACAAAACTTACTCCTGTGTTCTTATTCAAATAAACCCTGAGAATTTCTGCAATTGTCAGATTTTCAACCTCCATTTCTAACTCATCCTTTGAACTCTTAAGAATATTAATTTCCATAATATTTGAACTCGTTTAATTAACACAAAAACTCGAAGAGTTTAAATGCTTGGAAATCTTTGATTTCCATAGAAAGAATTCTTTATTTAAATTTATAAAGATTGCGTTTTTTGTAAATTTCAGAAATCACCAACTCCAGAAAAATCTTTTCTTTTTTCCTTCTTTAATGGCTTTCATTTCTTTAATTTCTTTCAAATCAGCAATTGTCAGATTTTCAGAATTCAATAAATCAAAATTTATTTCTGCCCCATTTTCATTAAAATTCCCATCAAGATTTTCATCAGCCTCTCCCGGCTCTGGAACATTTAAAACTGATTCCTCTTTAAATTCATCTTGTTCAGCGCTTGGCTCAGCAGGTTGTTTTTTTGTAATCTTTATTCCTAAACAACTTTCAATTTTTTTAATTAAATTTTCTGGATTATTAGGAACAACACCCTGCTCCATTGTCCTAATTGCAATTTCAGGAACAGATATTGCCTCTGCTAACTGCTTCTGTGTAAGATGTTTAATTCTCCTTGCTCTCATAATAATCCAGTGAAAATTTCTTATTAAACCAGAGTCCTGAGGAGGATTAATATCTTTCAAGTCTCTTTTAAAATTCTCTTCTACAATACTTCTTAGATTTAATTCCTGTTTTAGTAATTCCTCACTTTTCAATTTTTTTTCGCGCATTTTCTCTGGACTTAATCCTGAAAGGGAAGAAAGACGTTCGTAAACTGTTTGTTTTTTCTCTGGTTTTTCCGTAAAATGGTTAATTTTAACTAAAGGCGGGTCTTCCTGAAAAAAACAATTTTTGCATACCTTAACAATCCCTTCATTTGAAATAACATCAAACAGCAATGCTTCACTCTCTGAAACCCCGCATATAAAACATTCATCCATCCAAAAAGGAGAATATACCTATTTTTTAAGATTTTTATAGTGGAGTGATAGTATTAATACAAATAATCTTTTAATTGATTAACTGAATCTAATTTGTAAACAGTCTCTCTGCCATCAATAATCAGTGCAGGAGAATCAGAAATCTCATACTTTTCAATAAAGTAATCCAAAGAAGTCAAATTACTGTTAACAGCTATTGGGATTAAAACAACCCCATTGCCCTTTTCCTGTTTAAGTTGGAATAAGATTTCAGACCAGACCCTTTGTGTGGCTTTTTTAACCAAATCATCAGGGTCATATTCATATAAATAGACTATATAAGAAAAATTACTTTCACATTTATCTTTTATTTTTACTGTATTGGTCCATAAAAAAGTTCTTAATAAATCATATTTCCTATGTGCTAATTTCATACTCTCGCTAATTTTTCCTGATTGTTCATATTTTTCCAAAAGCAGAGCCTCATCGTAAATTGTATCTGCAAATTTGATGTTAGAATCAATTAATTTCTCACAGCTAAGATTTCCAAAATCATTTATATTATTAAAGACAAAAATATCCATTAAGAAAATTTCTGATTTAGCATAATATTGGTTTATATCATCTAATTTCCTTGCTTCAAAAGAAACCCCTAAAAGCAGTCCCAAAACGAACATAATACCTGCTAAAAGAAGAGCTTCCCAAAATGCATTTTTTGGATTTCCCAATTTCATTTTTACCATTTAACCTGTCTCTTTAGGAATTTGTATCCTGAAACAATTAATACTATGGGGTATAATAACAAATAACCAAAGGTATATGTCAAAAGATCAAACAAACTGTGCTTTTTAAATTCTTTTTCTTTTGAGTATGATAAAGCTATAATTGTGAAAGAAATACCCAAGATAAAAATCAGCCATCCGAAAAATATAAGCACATTTGGGGTAAGGTTTATTTCTCTTAAAGTCAAAATAGCTACCTGACTTTCTACGGAAAAACGAGTGGAAAGATAATAAAAAAAGATTCTTCTGAAAATCCTGTAAGCCAAAACAAAGATTCCAAAAACAGCCAAAATCCATGAAGAAACAAAAAGAGGCAGAACAAAATTTCCTAACATTCCTCTTTTAAGGAATGATTTTTTATATTTACTAATTGTCTGAATTCCTCCTAAATTCCATCTTATTCTCTGATTAAACCATTCCTTAAGATTATTGGGAGCAATTGTATAAACTCTTGCAAGATTACACATTCCCACATTATATCCTTCAGAAATTAAATGCCAGGTAATTTCTATATCTTCAGTTAAATTGCCCTCATCAAACCCCCCAACTTCATCAAAATATTTTCTTTTGTATATTGCCAAAGGTCCTGGAGTAACATAAACAGCGTCTACAAATCCAAGAAGTCTTCTTGTAAAGGAAATAATTTTATATTCTATTGACTGAAGTTTTTCAATAAATTTATTTCTTCCCTTAACTAAAATCATAGGAGTTACAGCTGCTATTTTTTCATCATCAAAGAAACCAATCATTTTTCTTATTGATTCCTTCTGGGGAAATGAATCTGCATCAGTAAACCCGATTAATTCTGAATCTGAAAACTTTGTACCATAATTTTTAGCCCCGCTTGCTCTTCCTGTATTTTTTGGGGTTCTGACTACAATAACTTTGGGGTACTTACCTGCAAATTTTTTTATAATTTCATATGAATTATCTGTGCTGCAATCATCGACAACAATAATCTTCTTCAATCCCCTATAATCGGAATTCAAAAGAGACTTTACACTTTCCACAATATTTTCCTGCTCATTATAACACGGAATAACCATATTCAAAGAATACTCTCTTGATATTTCTGGATAGGAAAAAAAACGTTTTCTGTTTGAAATATAAATTAGGCTGAAAAGAAAGAAAAAATAAAATGCTATGAAAATGTAAACAAAAAAAACAATGGTTAAAAATTCAGGCATATTAATCCTCCAAATCCCCTCTTTTCTTTAAAAAATTTTCTGAATCACTCCCTTCTTTGTGTCCCAAATTAAAATAATTATAAAAGTTTTCAGCCAGAGAAAGTTCGTAACTTCTTCCCAGCTTTTTCTTTTTAACCAAACCAAGCTCTGCAAACTTTCTTATATGGTCATATCCTTTATTACCTCGGATTTTAATCAAAACAGATTGCTTGATTGGCTGTTTAAAGGCAATAATTGCCAAAGTTTCCTGCTCAGCTTTGCTAAATTCTGAATTCCCTGTAGCAAGCTTATTTATAATATTAGAATACTCCTGTCTGACATCCATCTTCCATAATTCATTTTTTTCAACAATTTCAATAGCAGAATCATCATCATATTTCTCCTGTAACTTCTCGATTAATTCTCTGATAATGATAGGATTTAAGTCACTTAGAGATACTAATTCCTGCATTGACAAAAATCTCCCAGATACAAAGAAAATTGCCTCTAATCTCTTCAAATATTCTTTTTCTCTCGCATCATCAATTTCATCCGCAGTTTTGGATGATATTTCCATAAAATAAAGAAAGGAATAGCGTTTAAAAGCATTTTCAAAAAAAATTTATAAACGCCTTTAATATTATTATTTAATGAAATGGAAAAAGGGGTATACTTACATTCTCTTAGTTTTAATTATCAGCACTACAATCTTTACTGTTTATGCTCTTGTAACTGCAACAGGTTCGGGACATCCTTATACAGAAATCTTAGTTACAGTAAATGGGTATAATGTAACACTACAACAGGCAATTAATAATGGGTGGCTTAAAGGTACAGGCCAGCCAACTTTTTCCACTCTTTTTGCAGTCCCAAATCCCGGGCATAGTGCAAGTGAAATTTTGATTACAGTAAATGGATACGATGTAACATTACAGGATGCAATAAATCAGGATTATTTTAAAGGAACAGGCACAATATCATCTTCTTCGTCAGTTCCTTCAAAAGGACATCCTGCAACAGAAATTGAGGTAACTGTAAATGGTGTTAAAAAGTCTTTACAAGATGCTCTTCCTGAAATTAGCCAAACTTGTGCAGCAAATTATGGGCAAAGTTGTCCTTCCGGTGATGCTTCATGCATTAATCCAGGAACAATACAGTGCGATGGAACATGTTCAGGAAGTTACAAAACTAAAGGAACAAACTGTGCTGCTGATGACTGGCATGCATGTAATGGAACAGGAAGTTGTTTAGGTTGGACCGGTTATGGTTGTCCAAAGTGTCCATTTGGATTCACCCAATTCGCATGTTGTCCGGGTGGAGCAAGTTCATGTGCAACAGGCTGGGTTTGTGGAGCATGTAAGAATTTAGGCATATATCAAGGAACGCCAGATTATTATAGTGGGGGGTGGGCATTATCTTCTCCGATATGTGGAGTTGCAAAACCAGCACAGCAGATAGTTATTAGTAATACATGGAAAATGAAACCCTAAATCTCAAATCTTAGAATTGCTCCTATACCTCCGAGATTTTTGAATTGTTGCCCTTCTTCTGTTTCTATAGAAATAATTTCAACTTTTGCTCCTGTATTTTCAGCCATTTTCCTAAGCTCTTTAACTATATTTTTATCTAAACTTTTGGACAGAAAAAGAGTTTCAACAGCACCATATTTTAGAGCTTTTTCAGTATTTTTTCTTTTCAGAGTTGCCATTTCTGGCCTTTCTCCAAGTGTTTCAAAAAATCTTTCTAAAAGTTTTTTCTCCTGAATTATTTCCTGATTTGCTAAAATATCCTGAGATTTTTCAACTAGTTCATGCAAACCCGATTCATCAGAATCTCCTATATCTCTTACACCAATAACTTTTTCTTTTAATTTCGTGACAAGGTAATTTCCCTCTAAAAATTCATCTTTTGTTGGAATCGGCCCGCCTACCAAAACCCCTTTGAGTTTTGGCATATCAAAAAATATCTTTTTCATCTCTTCAGCAATTCTCTTATAAAATTCTTTTGTCAGACCTTCTGTAATTCTATGAAACCTCTGGCTGCTCTGGCCTCCTGCCCTAACTTTGCTTGGTACCCCGGAAGTCATTTTTTGTAAAACTTCTATTCTCTTTCCTTCCAATAAACCAATAGTTGCTTCTTTCCTGTCCATAACAAGCAAGCCAAAAACCTCAGAAACCTCAAGCATTTCTGTTAAAGGTTCAAGAACAAATTCTTTATCACATCTGTATAACCTTGATTTTAAAGGCATTGGAGGCTCTATCACCCACAATTGCAGATCCTGCTGCCCTTCTGTTTCAGAAATATTCCCGCAAAATATAGCCAAGCCATTTTCAGGAGTTTTCTTTAATCCTTTTAATTCCCTAATAATTTTCTCAAGAGCATCAATAACATTTTTTCTTGTTGCAGTTGATTTAATATTTTTTGCTGTTGATTTTTCTGCTTCAAGCTGTTTTTGAACACTGTTAACATCATAACCGGCAGGAATGTAAACTGTAATCAATTCTGTATGCCTGCCTTTATAGCCTTCCAGTTCAGAAACAATTTCTTCTAACTCTGGTTTTGTAAGCTGTGTCATTTTACAAATTTCACATTAAACTTTCCTTCATTTATTTCTTCAGCACTTAAAACAGATTTTAAATCAGATAAAACAGATTTTAAAATTTCCTTATCCCTTTTTTCAACAGTTAAAATAATCTTGGAATTAACTGATTTTTTAGCTTTTGATTTTTCTCTCCTTACGTTAGATATTATTTCAAGCAACAGTTTAAATTTTTCATTGTCATTTTTGTGTTTCTCTATCTCAAACAAAAATGGCCACTTACACAAATGTACACTTTTTATTTCCTCATTTTTCTTGAAATATTTTTGATAAATTTCTTCTGTAATAAATGGAGTAAAAGGAGCCATAAGTTTTAAAATTGTAAGCAAAGAATGATAAAGTGTATAATATGCTGATACTCTTTCTTTTTCATTTCCGTTATAAACTCTGTTTTTAACAATTTCCAGATAATTATCTGTAAAAATTCTCCAGAAAAAAACATCTATTTCTGTTTTAGCATTAGAATAATTATATAAATCAAATGATTTAGTTGCACTCTCAATTAAATTATTTAGTTGTATCAAAAACAAACGGTCAGTTTCATGAAAGTCTGCTTTTTTAGGTTTTTTGGGTTTATTTTTTAAGTTCATAAAAACAAACTTTGAAGCATTGAAAATTTTCGTTACAAATCTTTTTCCTGTAATAACATCTTTTTCCTGATAATCAAAATCTTCCCCAAGCTTTGAAGAAGCAGCCCAATATCTTAATGCATCTGCCCCGTATTTTTCTATAACTTCCTGAGGGCGGACAATGTTTCCTTTTGATTTTGACATCTTCTCCCCTTTAAGTGTTACAAATCCAGAAATAACCACGTCTTTCCATGGATTTTTTTTGTAATGGAGCCTTGATTTCAAAAGAGTATTAAACAGCCAAAAAGTAATTATATCATGCCCCTGAGGACGAAGAGACATGGGAAATAATTTCCTTTGCACTCTTTTATCCATCAGTTTTATTGCAATCTGCGGACTCATGGAAGAAGTAAACCAGGTATTCAAAATATCTTTTTCAGGAATAATATCTTTGGACTTGCACTTTGGACATTCATCAACAGGGGGTTTGTCTTTCAAAGGATCCACCGGAAGCTGTTCCTCCTTTGCAATTATAATCTCCCCACACTTATTGCAATACCAGACAGGGAAAGGAATCCCGAAATATCTTTGATTGCTAACAAGCCAATCCCATTGCAATCCTTTAACCCAATTATTATATCTGTGCCTCATATATTTTGGGAACCAGTTTAATTTCTGCCCCCATTTTAACATCTCTTTTTTTAAGTCAAGATATTTAACAAACCACTGTTTACTTTTTATAAATTCAATTTCTGCCCCGCATCTTTCATGAACATTTAAAACATGTTTTATCGGCCTCTGTTTAACCAAAAGCCCTGCCTTTTTCAAATCCTTTAATATCTCTTCTCTTGCCTTTTTTATGCTTAATCCTTTATACTTCCCAGCCAATCCAGTCATATGCCCTTCTTTATTAATTGCCATTTTTATTGGAAGATTATGCGCCTTTTGCCATTCCATATCCGTTTGATCGCCAAATGTACAGCACATAACTATTCCTGTTCCTTTTTCCGGATCTGCCCTTTTGTCTTCTAAAATAGGAACTTCAAAATTAAAAAGAGGAACCCTTGCTTTTTTCCCCTTGTATTTTTTAAATCTCTTATCATCAGGATGGTAAAACACAGCAACACATGCAGGCAATAACTCTGGACGCGTTGTTGCAATTACCAAATCTTTTCCTTTCCCAGAACCAAAATTGTCATCATTAGCATCAATCTTGAAAATTATATCACTAAAAATAGATTCTGTTTCTTTATCCTGAACTTCTATTTGCGCTACTCCTGTTCTGCATTCCGGACACCACATAGCTGCAGCATCTTTAAGATACATTCTTTTCTTTTTATATAAATCCAAAAAAGACCATTGACTGATTCTGCGGGAATGTTTTTCTATAGTAGAGTACATTATATTCCAATCACAGCTTATTCCTATGTTTTTCCAATCCTGAATAAATTTTGGTCTTTCTTCTTTCAAAAATTGTAAACAAAGTTTAACAAATTCGTCTCTGGACATGTCTCTGGACTTTACTTTTTTCTCTTTTTCAACAAGTCTTTCTGTAGGCAAACCATTATCATCTGTTCCAAAAGGATAAAAAACTTCGAAACCTTTCATCCTAATATATCTAATTATAAAATCCTGCTGTGAATAGGAACAAGCATGCCCTATATGCATTTCTCCTGAAACTGTTGGGGGGGGAGTGTCAACAGAATAAATCTTTTTTTTGCTTTTCGGATTAAATCTGTAAATGTCTTCTTTTTCCCAAAAATTCTTTATTTTTTCTTCGATTTCTTTAAAATTAATTACATTTCCAGCCATGCTAAACAATATTATCACTAATTTATAAAAGTATCATAACATTTTTATATTCATAAATCATCAAAGAGCTATGGCACAAGATAATAGAATAAATCTCCCGGCAGGATTCGGCGGATTAATGAGATTCAAGGAAGAATATGCCAGCAAATTTAATCTAAAACCTGTTCATGTTATAATATTCATAATTTTTATAGTTGCATTTAGAATTTTACTAAACTTCATATATTCTTAACAAAATGTTTCCAGGATTAAACCCAAGAAAAATGAATTCTGTTATGAAACAACTGGGAATAAGTCAGGAAGAAATTCCTGCAACAAAAGTAATAATTGAAAAGGAAGGTAATACAGAAAAAATAATAATACAAAATCCTTCTGTAACAAAAATAAAAATGCGGGGGCAGGAAACTTTTCAGATTACCGGAAAAATTAAGGAAGAATTTATTCAACAGGATATTGTAATCTCTGAGGAAGATATCAAAACAGTAATGGGAAAAACAAATGTAACATATGAACAAGCAAAAAAAACTCTGGAAAAAACTGGAGACCTTGCTGAGACTATTTTAGAATTGAGTAAAAAATAAAAATGGGTAAAAAATTCAATAAATGATTTTTTAAGATAAATATAAAAACCCAAAAATCTTAATGATACATAGTTCTGAATTGGAATATAAGCAAATTTCATGATGGAAGAAATAATTCAAGAGAAAATAAGAGCAGATCATCTTTTATATGTTAGTTTAAAATATACAAAAACATGCGATGTTATAATAAATCTTCTTCTAAGATGGAGAAAAATGGTTGAAACAGCCATACATGAAATTTTAAAACACGCAAAAAAGAAAAAAGTCATTTCTGAAATACCAACAAGTCCTGTTGGAGAAATAGATGAGGTAAGAAAGTTATTCAAAAAGGATAAAGAGTTTCTGGAAGTAATTGAACTTTACGAAATGTTGAGAAAACTTGAAGGATTAAGAAAAGAAAGTATTGGTGAATTCAGAAAAAATGTTACTCTAAAAGTTTTCTATATGGGAAAAGAAATTAACATAAACCTGGATCAACTGAAGATATATGCAAAAATGTTAGAAAAGTTTATAAGCACTACAAAGCAATTTCTTGTAAGTTAAACCCTATAAATCCCAAGCTTATGCAAGGAAAAAAGGGAATATATTGTGGAGGAATTTACTTTAAACATGAAGGAATTAATTGTTATCACCTCTGGGAAGGGGGGCGTTGGAAAAACAACTACTGTTATAAACCTCGGTGCAGCTTTCAATTATTTAGGAAAAGATGTTCTAATTATTGACGGAAACCTCTCAACCCCCAATATAGGAGTCCTTCTTAACTCTCCTGAAGTTCCTGTAAATCTCAATCATGTATTATCAAAAAAGGCAGACGTATTTGAAGCTGTTTATGAGCATGATTCTGGTGTAAAAATTATTCCTTCTTCATTATCAATAAAAGAATTAAGAAAAATAAAGCCGGAAAAATTAAAGGATTTTAAAGAAGATTTCAAAAAAGTTTCTGAATATATTATTGTAGATAGTGCAGCCGGGCTTGGTCATGAAGCTGTGGCTGCTATTTCATTAGCAGATAAATTAGTTATAGTTACAAATCCCGAACTGGCTGCAATTACAGATGCATTAAAAACAATAAAACTTGCAGAGCAAATGAAAAAACCAGTTTTAGGTATAATTATAACACGCGTCAAAAGAAATAAAATAGAAATGCAGCCCGAAACTGTAAAAGAGATGCTTGAAGTACCCATCTTAGGAATGATTCCTGAGGATATTGATGTACAAAAATCTTTAAATCTAAAAGATGCGGTTATACACACCCATCCAAAAAGCAAAGCTGCAAGAGCTTATAAAGAAATTGCTGCCAAGATTCTTGATATAGAATATGATTCCAGTAAAGATAAACCAAGTCTTTGGGAGAGGATTTTTGGGAGAAAAAGTTACTAAATAAATTATCTGATATTAATCCTCATCTTATCTGATTCTGCTTCCAACTTCAATGTCTTTTTCAGGGGAAATTAAAATGACTTTATCATTTTCTTCATCAACAGCAGCTAAAATCATTCCCTGACTTTCAATACCCCTGATTTTTCTCGGAGCCAGATTTGTAAATAAAATTATTTTCTTCCCTTTTAATTTGTTTACAGAATAATATGGTTTTATTCCTGCACAAACAACCCTTTTCCCAATTTCCTCTCCAACATCTAAAATTAATTTGTAAAGTTTATCAGCACTTTCAATTTCTTCAACCTTTTTTACTTGTGCAACTCTTAAATCCAATTTCTGCCAATCATTAAATGATACTATGCCTTCCATTATATTTTCTTAAACAAAATTTCACCTTTTTTAATTTTCTTAGCAGAAAATTGCTTTTTAATTTTCTCACTTGTCTCTGGAATAAATGGAAATAAAAGTTCAGCAATTTTCAAAATGCTTTCCTTAAGTTCAAACAAATCCTTCTTATTTCCAGTTTCCCAAATTTTTTTACTCTGAACATACCAGTTACAGTGATCAACAAATGCAAAAATCTCACTTAATGCCTGATCAAATTTAAATTCATCAATCAATTTTTCTATCTCTTTCAATTTCAGCTTTTTTATTAATTTATTTTCTGTTTTTTGTATTCCGTTTTTCTCTATCAATCCAGCAACTCTGCTGACAAGATTTCCAAGCTTGTTGGCCAATTCATTGTTATGCCTATCTATCAAAGCCTGTTCTGAAAAATCACCATCTTCTCCAAAAGCTGTATTTCTCAGCAAGAAATATCTTGCAGAATCAACTCCTGCAATATCCAAAAGTTCATTAACATTAATCACTTTTCCTCTTGACTTTGAAATTTTCTCTTTATCAAAAGTCCACCACCCATGGGCAAAAACTTTTTTGGGCAGACTAATTCCTGCAGAAAGTAAAAATGCAGGCCAATAAACTGTATGAAACCATAAAATGTCCTTTCCAATTAAATGAACATCAGCAGGCCAGTATTTCTCCTTGCCTTTTTGCCTTGTAGCAGAATAATAATTAAACAAAGCATCAAACCAGACATAACAAACATGTCTTTTATCAAAAGGCAGAGAAATCCCCCAGTCAAAATTTGCTCTTGAAATTGACAAATCCTTTAACCCTTCTTTAACCCTGTTAATTATTTCCTGTCTCCTTTTTCTTGGTGAGATAAATCCGGGATTTTCTTTATAGAATTTTAACAAATCTTTTTGATATTTACTAAGTCTGAAAAAATAACTTTCTTCTTTTAATTTTTCGATTTTGGTTTTATGTATCGGACATTTTCCGTTAACTAAATCCTTTTCTGTGTAATATGCCTCACATCCTGTGCAATAAAATCCCTCATACTCCCCTTTGTAAATATCTCCTTTATCATAGACTTTTTGTAAAACCTTTTTAACAACATCTTCATGGTCTTTATCAGTTGTTCTGATAAATCTGTCATAACTTATATCTAGTTTTCTCCAGGCATCTTTAAATTTTGGGATAAGAGAATCAACAAATTCCTTTGGTTTTTTTCCGTGCTCTTCTGCTGCCCTTTGTATCTTCTTACCATGCTCATCTGTTCCAGTCAGAAAAAAAACATCTTCTCCTTTAATCTTGTGCCATCTAGCTAAAACATCTGCAACTATTGTTGTGTATGCATGCCCGATATGTGGGACGTCATTTGGATAATATATCGGGGTTGTAACATAAAATTTTCTTGCCATAAAAGAATTAAAATATAAAAGCTATAAAAAACTAACTAATAAATGCAGCTTTAGTTAAATGGCAAAATGTGAGCTTCCCAAGCTCAAGATGCGGGTTCGATTCCCGCAAGCTGCATCCCGAAATATTTTTATACTATTTCTCATTATTATCTTTATGTCAGTGGTGATACCCCTCCTTATTGTAGCAGTTGCAATAACAGCTATATGGTTAATAATAGAATTCAAAAGATTCAGGCACAAATTACTACTTATTTTCCTAATAGTTACAATCCTGTCAATTTACATCAGTTTTACCTGGGTTCTCAGGAATAATAATGTGGATTTAACAACTCTTTCGGGGATAAAAGAAGCTTCCAAATTTTATTTTTCCTGGCTTGGATCTGTTTTTGGAAATTTTAAAACTATTACATCAAACGCTGTAAAATTAGACTGGGGTATAAATGAAAATACATCTCTTAAAAAAGGAGAAAATAATACAGTTATTAAGTAAAATTTAAATACTCAAAAAGATTATTAATAAATAATGGCTAAAAGAAAAAAGAGGGTGAAAAGAAGTAAATCTAAAACTAAAAAAAGAAAAAGAAAAGGGATTAGAAGAACCCCTGGAAAAAGTAAAAAACTTGTTCGTTCAAGCAAAAGAAAAATCTTTCTCCTTTTGAGAAATTTAATATTATTTGTAATTTTGTCTTTGGCTTCCTTTGTTTTGTATAGGGTTTTAAATTCTGGCGCATTCAAAAATTTATTTTCTATTTTAGCAATTGTATTCGGTTTTGTTTCTGTTGCATTATTAATAGTCTTTCTTATCTTTTTATTTATGAGATTGCTTAAGAAATAATTGCAGTAATTTAAACTGTCAGTAATAACTATAAATTTTTATATATTGATTCTTAAAAATACTTGTTTTGTATAATGCCTCAATTCGGCACCATACTCGGATTGATTAGGTATAAGTGTCATCGTATAATGCCTCAGTAGCTCAGCTGGTTAGAGCGCGACATTGGTAATGTCGAGGTCCTGAGTTCAATTCTCAGCTGAGGCTTATCAATAAGTTTATAAGAACAGGTTATTAGTTTGAAAAATGGGGAAAGACGAACATAACTTAGATAGGTTGAAAGAGGATTATAAGAAAATCCAAACCAAATACAACCTTCCTAGTTTTACAGAACTAAATGAAGATTTTCAGATAGAAAAAATTTGTGATATAGAAACAGATATCTTAATAAGGGAGATAAGAAAATTTATGGCAGAGAAGATATCAAATTATCTGAGATTTATTGAGACACTCTTAAACCCAGTAAATGCACCAATGTTCTTTTTTTCTATGATTAAAGTGGTTGAAACAGATGAAAAGCAAAAGATACCTGAAATTTATAAAAAACTATCAAAAATTGAATTAAACATAATTGAGCTGGATATATCTTTCTCTGAGCAAAAAGAAGCTGAATTTATTAAAGAATCTTACAAAACATGGCAGGAGATTAAAAAAGATTTATTAGATGTCATAGAAAATATAAAAAAGAACTGGGACAACAAAATTGAACCAGATAGCAAAGGATACTTTGGATAAGCACTAAAACTTATAAATTTTAAAATCTTATTGAATTTATGTATAAAAGAGGTATTTCTGGGATTGTAGTCGCTTTAATATTAATTTTGCTTTCATTGGTTGCTGCAGGAATTGTTTGGGCAGTTATCAAAAATATTCTTACAAAAGAAACAGAAGAGATTTCTTTAGGAAAATTCCTCATTGATTTGGAAATAGAAAAAGCGTATTTTGGGGGAAATGGTATTATTGTAAATATCAAAAGAAATGTGGGGGGTGGGGACCTAACAGGAATAAATTTTATTGTATCAGATGGAGAAAATAGTAAGGTAATAAAAAGAAAAATAAATTTACAAGAATTAGGAAAAAGCAATTTTAACCTTTCTCAACAAGAATTTGAAGGATTGGGATTTATTAAAGAAGTTTCAATAGCCCCAATAGTCAAACTGGAATCTGGAAAAGAATCCGAGGGTAATATTGTAGACACCAAAGAAGTTTCTGCTAAAGAGTTCCTTGTAAGCCTTGGAGCAGTTTCTTGGTGGAGACTTAATGGTAATGCTAAAGATGAGATTGGAGGAAATAGTGGAACCTTGCAAGGAGGAGTTAATTGTGATATTCCAGGAAAATTTAGTAAAAGCTGTGAATTTTTTCAAGAGGATGAAGGTGGTAACTATAGGGAAGATTATATTGAACTTTCATCACCAATCCAGTATGATATTCCTTGGACAGTATGCTCCTGGGTTTATTTAAAACAAAATTTTCCAGATAGAGCACATGTATTTTTAGATGATAGTGATGGTGAAAGTGCTGATCTTTACTCCTTAAGATTTTCTATGCATAATAATACGAAAGCAGGATTTACTGATTATCTTGTACAAGATTACTATCTTAATTATGAATTTCCTATAAAAGAATGGAAATTTGCTTGTTATATAGGAAATCTAAGTGGTGTTTATCTCTATGTAGATGGGCAGTTTAAAGATAAAAACCCCGATATTATTAAACTTCCTGTTAAATATGTAGCTCACAGTCCTCTTCGTAGCAATGTTACATCGGGAACCCCTCATGGGACTATCGGTATAATAGATGAAATTATGATATTTGATAAAGACTTATCTTCAGAAAATGTGGAATCTTTATATAAATTAATGAACTAATTAATATTTTTAAAAATCTCATCTAAATTTATTTCAAATAAAGACACAGGCATTTTTATTTTCCAGTTCCTAAGAATTTTGGGGTAAACTTCCCCGATAAATCCTATTTTTTTATTATTAAATATTACTTCAGCTACCCTTCCGTCAACAAAATAAGGTGGGAATTCATTTGATTCCTGCAAACTTACCTTCATATTAACCACCCTGAAAAAATATTCTAAAATCTGCTTTATTTCTGTGAAATTTCCTGGACTAACTGCTACAGCAAGATTTTCCTGTTCCTGGATTTTATTACCTGGAAGAAAAACTTTTCCTATTTCAAAAATCCTTTGAGGATAATCTGAATCTGTATTTTCTGATAAAATTTTAAGTAAAAAATGAGCCAAATCCTGCCTCAGAATTTTATAATCTGTTTTTGATTCCTCAACTTCAATAAGATTAATTTTTCCCTTTTTGGAAATTCCCATCTTTGCTAACTGATCATTAGCATTAGTTAAATGATAATTCGATATCTCCAATATATTTAATCCTGTAAGAATTTCTGAAAGTTTCCTCTTAATGAATTCTCTTACATTCTCCTGTCCAATAGTGGAAATCTTAGGAATTTCTGGTATAAAATTCTCATAACCATATGCTATTGCAATATCTTCAATTAAATCAACTTCATGAAGAATATCCACTCTCCATGCAGGAATTTTCACAGTCTTTTTTTCATAATCATAACCCATTTTTTCAATCAATTTTTTAATTTCTTTTTCATTAAGCTCTAAACCTAAAAGCTTATTTGTATTTTCTATGGAAATTTCCCTGGTTTCTGGCTTCAGGTCAGGGGTTATCTTCTTTCTTCTATATCTTAAACCCATCTGGAAAATATTCCCCCCCATATCTGCAAGAACAGTTACAATTATATTAAGACATTTCTCTAAAATCGTCATATCAAAACCAGAACATTCAATAAAAATATCTCTTGTCTTCTCTGTTATTTTTCCTGTTAATTGTGAATTAATTATTGGGGGCATACTTAAAACGTTTCCTCCCGAATCTACAAAAATTGGGAACTTAGCTTTTCCTGCCAGAAGGGAAGCATATTTTTTTCCTGTTGGATGTCTTCTAAGAATTTCAAAGGCAGACATTTCTCTGTCAGATTCCAAAGGAATAAATTTTATCTTGTCTGGTTCTAATGCTTTGAATGTTATTGGCAGTTTAATTTTTTCCAGGGGATAAATTCCTATAGCAACCTTTCTTCTTTTTCTGCCAAGAGTAATATGCAATTTTTCCTGTATTTCCATTAACTCTTTTATTTTCTCAGAATTAAATCTCAATTTTTTAACAATTGCACAGGCCGTATAAGGACGAATATTTTTAACAGATGAGTCTATTATAATTTTATAATCCTTTTCTGGTTTGTTTACTTTATAAGTCTTCAGACCTGTTTTTTTTCCTAGGAAGGCAAGAAAGGATCTCTTGAACCCCTCATAAGAAAGTAAATCCGGGCGATTTGGAAAAATTTCTATCTGAATTTCTTTATCATTAATACTTTCTATTGGTGTTCCAAACATGGCAATTTTTTGTTTCATTCCCTCTTCTAATTTTCCAATCTCTTTCTCAAATTTTCTTTTATTGATATTTATTATCGCCATGGTAAGACCCCTACCCTGTGCTGGTTTGAGACAGGATCAACTTCCCTTTTATTTAATTTTATTTCCATTTTATTCCTTTATCCAAAATTTAATTTTTCTTAACTGCTCAATATTATTCTTATACAAATCTCTTAAATCTTCTATTTCATAATAATCCATTAAAATTCGGTCAAATCCCGGCCCCCAAGCAAGCACAGGAATATTTTGTCCTAAAAGAGGAACAGTAACCTCAGGTCTAAAAATACCAGCCCCCCCTAATTCTAACCATGCGTCTTTTTTTGGATGCCATATATCTATTTCAACACTTGGTTCAGTATATGGAAAGTAAGCTGGCCTGAATCTCACTTTTTTAAAACCCATTTTCTCAAAGAATTCCTGCAAATATCCGAGTAAATTTCTAAAATTAGCATTTTTATCAATAACAATTCCCTCTGTCTGGTTAAACTCAAAACCATGACTCCAGTCAAGAGTTTCATTTCTAAAGCATTTTCCTAATGCAAAGAATTTTGCTGGCAAATCTTCTGGTTTAAGTTTAGCCAGAGTTTGAGAAGATAAGCATGTGGTATGCGTTCTTAATACTAATTTTTTAGCTTCTTCTTCATCCCATTCATATTGCCACCCTTTACTGCCGGAGACACCACTTTCATGAGATTTTTTAACAGATTCTACTATTTTTTTATCTGGAAGTTCGCCCTTTTGAACTTGATTAGATATGAAAAATGTATCCTGCATTTCTCTAACAGGATGGTCTTGCGCTGTAAAAAGTGCATCGAAATTCCAGAAAGAACTTACAATTAAAGGTCCTGTCATTTCCTTAAATCCCATATCTGTCCAGATTCTTCTGGCATAGTCTACAGCCTGATTTACAAAATGCCTTTTTCCTCCATTAATTTCAGGAACAGGGGAAATAACATCATATCTTCTAAATTTTTTTCCTTTCCACAATTTTTCATTTCTCAAAATCTCGGGAGTTATTTGCTCTATTAACGGCCGTGTTTTCAGTTTTGAATGAATTACCTTTTTCCCGAGTTCAGTTATTTCAATGCCAATTATTTTTTTATCCCTAAGTTTTACTATTTCTTTTCTTTTCAACAGAGACTTTAAAACAGAAAGTTGCTCAGGAGATAAGGAATCATAATTAAGAGGAAGAGATTCAATAAAAATTTCCTCTGGCATTTTTCTAGCTATTTCTGCCTTATTAACATTAAGAATCATTTTTTTACTCCTTAATTCAATCATAGATTTTTTCTTCAAGATTCCAATAGAGACCTTAAATTCCCCATCTGACAAACCCTTCCTTGCTTCATCAAAAGACAAAATTCTTCTTTCATTTAAAACATTTAAAAGCCTTCTTTCGGGTAAACCCTTTTTCCTGTATAACGCCCCATTAATTCCAATTTCAATTATCTTTTTAGTTTTATAGGAAAGTCTTATTATTTTCTTGTTTTGCAAATATTCCAAAGCCCTTAGAACAGAAGTCTTATCCAAATTAGATTTCTTACAAATATCAATTATCTCCTCTTCTAAATACGGAAGGATTTTCACTTCATTAGGGCTTAAAGATTCAATTATCTTACCTATGTCCATATTACCTTTAAATGATTTGCATTAAAAAGTTTTATTATCTTATAAATCTTTTATCATCCAAGTAGGCATACTAAGAACAGAGCCTAATGATTTTATATCATACCTGTCTCTCCAATTTTTCTTATCAACAGAAATAAATCTCATTTTTAATTTATTCTTTTTGCAAAGTTTAATGTTCTGCGCAACACGAGCCAGAATTTCGGATTTGTTTTTCTGACTTGAATTTATGATTTCATCCAAATTTATTCCGATAGTTACATTATTTTTTTTAGCAATTTTTGCCATAACCTGATTAAACCCGGAATCTCTTTGTTTTAACCTGTCTTTTCTGCCTAATTGATTTAAGAGAAGAACATCTATCTTTCCTTTTTCCAGAATTTTCCTGTTTAATTCATTATCACTGCTCAAAAAAATAATCTCTTTGCCCTGATTTTTCCTTATCTCACTTCTGGCTTTTTCAAAATTATTTGACCAGATTAAAAAAGAATCTTTCATTTTATAATAAAAATAATAGATTTTTTAAACTTTTAAATCATTCTAAAAGGTATGGATAAAAAGGGTATTTCTGGGATTGTAGTCGCTTTAATATTAATTTTGCTTTCATTGGTTGCTGCAGGAATTGTTTGGGCAGTTATCAAAAATATTCTTACAAAAGAAACAGAAGAGATTTCTTTCGGAAGTTTTTTTCTGGATTTGCAAATACAAAAAGTGAATGTAGAAAGGGATCAGATTAAAGTTACTGTAAAAAGGGGGGCGGGAGACGGAGAAACTGAGATAACTGGGATAGCTTTTATTATTTCTGATGGTGAAAAGAGCCAGACAATTAAAAAAGAAACAACATTAAAAGAGCTAGAATATGAAACTTTTACCATCTCTTCCTCTGAATTTGCAGATATCGCATTTGTTAAAGAAATTTTAATTGCTCCCGAAATCATTTCTGAAAGTGGAAAGGAAGAATTTGGAAGAGAAGCGGATAAGATTACTGATAAAGACTCAAAAGAACTCACATTAGAAAATCAATGGTGGACAAAAAATCCAGAAGAAATAAAAATCTTAATTATCGAAAGAAGAAGTGAAACAGGTTGGACGGATGAGATAAATAACTTAGGATATAATATAGAAATAAAAGATTCAATAAATTCAAAAGAAGAACTGGAAAATTATCTGTCTACATTAGGGGAAAATGAAAAGCCAGATATAATTGCATGCATTGAAACTGCTTGGAGTTGTTCTAAATATAATCTGCTCAACTCCCTTTATGATTCTGGTTATTATATATTTACTGAAGGAAATGATAACACAGCATTAATTTACCCTATTTTAACTTCGGAATATACAACCTCTTCAGCAGGAAAGATATTATCTACCAATGAAGGATGTGCTGAACCCCTAATTTATGGGTGGACAGAAACTTCAAATTCTGGAGGAGATTCTAGGAGGGGAACTTTAAGTGTTCATCCTAAAGCCTGCTCAATTGCAAAAGATAACACTTTAAATTATATAGAAGCGATTTATCTGGAAGAATCTGGAAAAGGGAGATGGTATCATCATCAGCCAAACAGTATCGCCCCAGAAGAATTAATTAATAATTTTTTAAAGTATCTTTCTAGATAATTTTATCCTGAAATAACAGTTCCTTTAAATTTCCTATTATTCAACAGATTGTCAAGCTGTTTTAAATCTTTTCCAAGTATATATGTTATAATTTCATTTTTTAATATAATAGCTGATGCTGTTTGATCTAATACGAAATGCTGTCCTGGTTTAAACTTTCCTCTATGTGTCATTTCAAAAAAATTTCTCCATGAAATTTTAGGTATAAATTTGGCATTTTTATACTTCAAAGGATTTCTATTATACAATCCAGATACATTTGTCAAATTTATAAAATCTGTCTTGAAATGTTTTGCAAGTTCTGCAGATGTTGAGTCAGAAGTTTGCTTTGGTCTATACTCCAAGGCTCCGCAAAAAACAACATCCTGTTCTCTTATATCACTTTCAACTTTTTTGAGAGTATGAGGAATCCCTTGTTTTGGGTTTATTTTGAAAATATAACTCATAAACCTAGCGTTCGTTCTTGTCGCACTAATGCCAGAAAAGCTCTGAAATTCCTCATTTAATCCTAATTTCCTTAATGCGTTAATATATTTTCGTGCAACACTTCCTCCACCGCAAACAATAATAAATTTGTGTTTTTTAGTATTTTTTAAAATAACTCTTTTAAATTCCTTAAGAAATTTCAAATCTATTTTTTCAGGAACAATCAAGCTTCCGCCCAAACTTAACACGATAAACCTCTTTTTCATAAAGAAAAAAGAACTTCCCGGTTTTTATATTTTCCTCTATTTAACTGTAAATAACTTATTATTTCTCACGTCGAATACATCCAGCCTAACACCGGCATCCAACCATCCATGAGCATAATTCAAAGAAGCAAAGGAATTTACATAATCCCTGTCTTTCCGAAAATATTCTGCATCTGAGAGATAATTTGAAACCATATCAATTATTTCTTTAGCATATTTTTCCTTGCCTTTAATTACCTTTTTTTTAGCTTCCCTTAACGCAGCAAAAGTAATTTTAAAATACTTATTAAGTTTTTGTTTTGTTATCTTGTTTTCCATTTTTATTTTACTATATAATTATAATTTTTAACTTTATCTGTTAATTACTTGTCTGTATAACAAAAAAGCTTTTAAATTCTATTAAGTTTCAATATAAAATGAAAAAAGAGTTTGGGCTGGGGCAAAATAAAAGGATTATTTGGATATTAATATCTGTTATAATAGCTCTCTCTTTATTATTAATTTATTTGCTTGCTATAAGACCTGCAATAAGTGGTTATATAATTAATGCACAAAATCAAGGATATGCTGCTGCAGTAATTTCAATTATGCAACAAGCTGTAACTTGCCAGACAGTTCCATTAACTTTTGGAAATCAAACTATCAATTTAATTGCTATTGAATGCCTCCAACAACCACAAGTTAATCTTCAAGGATAAAATAATTTATAAATATAAAATTCTATCATAGATTAATGAGTAAAAGAGGTATTTCTGGAATTGTAGTTGCTTTGATACTGATTCTTTTGGCATTAGTTGCAGCAGGAATTATTTGGGTTGTTATAAGAAGTACTGTCTCTGAAGGAGTAGAAGAAGTTTCTTTGGGAAAATTCCTGATTGATTTAAACATAGAAAGGGCTTATATTGAAGGTAATAATCTCGTTGTAAATGTAAAGAGAAATCCAGGAGCAGGAGATTTAATTGCAATAAATTTTGTTGTCTCTGATGATTCAGAAACTGAAGTAGTCAGGCAGGATACAGACCTGAATGAATATGAAGGAAGAGAATTTAATTTTACTTTACAAAATATAAATCTCAGTTCTATAAAAGAAATTTCTGTTGTCCCTGTTTATGTTTCCGGGGGTAAAGAAACTTTGGGAAGTATAACTGATACTTATAATGTAGGAGAAGAATCTCTTGAAGAAATTGAAGGAGATGGTATTGGTGAGACAGGAGGAACATGCACTGATGAAGAAACACAATCCTGTCCTTTCCAAAACGGAGTTTGTTCTGGTTCTTTACAAACATGTACTGGGGGAAGCTGGCCAGGATGTGATTATACTCCAATATCTGAATATGAATTGACAGAAATAACTTGTAATGATGGTTTAGATAATGACTGTGATGGAAATACAGATACTGCAGACTCAAACTGCCAAATATCGGGATGTACCCCTGCTCCAGACCCAACACTTCCCGGAATCTGTGGAGCAAGAGAATGTGGAAATGCTGAAAATGGAACTTGTGGAACAGTTAGTTGTGGGGATTGTCAACAATTATACGGTTCAGTATATATCTGCGATACAGACACAGGACAATGTGTTGTAGAAACTTCAGTTAATTCTGGAATCATTTATTCAGTTTGGCCTTCTGATGCTCCGAAATATCTTGAAAGTGAGAACTTGCCAAAATCCTCTGAAGGATACAATTATATTGGGTATTTTGTTAAATTCCCCGGCTCTGCTGAAACAGGTTGTATAATGATAACTTATTTTGATTATCTGGCACAAAATGATAGAAGTTACATCAGGCTGGACAGAGTTGCTACAATAGCTTCCCCAGATAACTATGAAATATGGGCAACACAACAGGGATGCGAGGGAGTATAACTAGTGCAAATTCTGATAAA
This sequence comes from Candidatus Woesearchaeota archaeon, assembly GCA_964598635.1. Classification (GTDB taxonomy): domain Archaea; phylum Nanobdellota; class Nanobdellia; order Pacearchaeales; family GW2011-AR1; genus CAZRCO01. The sequence continues at coordinate 37,938 of CAZRCO010000001.1, forward strand.
TTCTTAACAGAACTCTTAATAAATTCTTGTTTGAGGGAGAGGCATCATTTTCTTAATCACAAACTTTGTCCCGATTACATCTGAAATTATTGCTGATAAAATTAATTTTCCAATTACTACTTTATAAATCCCAAAATCTATAGGGATTTTAGATACTTCAGAAAATTTATCTATTATTTCATCAATTTCTTCTCTATTAAGTATTATATTTGTAGGCTTAACCCCCATTGAGCCTATAACAACAATTCTTTTTTCAGGACCATTGCACTCTATGGTTTTCACCGCAGGGTCTTTTATTAAAGGGTTCAATTTACCTAAATCTACTTGTCTCTCACCAGGAACTGGTCTAAGATACTGAAATTCAGGAGGAAGTTTTGGTTCTGGTATTCTTAAAACATAATCTGGTCTTATTTTTAATGGTGGTCTTGGAATTACTTTTGGGGTAATTTCTCGTCTCAGGGGCTTTGAAATAAGTGATGTTGTGGGTATCGTAGGCATTGAGATAAGGGGCTTTGATATGGGCATTGATGGTGTTGAAGGAAGTAATTTTGAGATTGGTGGTTTTCCGATTTCCCCTTCTTTCCTAATACCTTCTCTAACCTCTCTTTCTAAAGTTTTTTTTAATTCCAGAATTCTCCCTTCTCCTGAATTTTTGATTAATTCTTTTGTAAACGTTATTAGAAAAAAGGCTCTTTTTTCTTGGGATTCCAAATCCAAAGATTGTTTTGCCATTTTTAATAAACTCTTTCTTGTTCGAATTCTTCTGGAGAAGAAATAGACTTTTGATATTCTTCTGAACTAACTTCTTTACCCTGACTTTGAGGAATTCTTTGTTTTGATTGAACTGTGGTTGGTATCCCCCTCATTTCTGTTCCTGTTCTGGTCTCCGCCCCTGTAACTGTTCTTTGATTCGTCTCATGCAACAATGTCAGACCTCTCGAAATAATTTTATTTTGTTCCAGAAGATTATCCAGTTTTTTCTCAATCTCTTTACTTCCCATTCCTGACTTTTCTGAAAAATCTTTTTTCATAATTGTTTTGGCAGAAAATTCAAATAATTCAAGCAACTTGGATATTTGCTTGCTAAGTTCTTCAAACTTTAAGGACAAATTTGTCATTACTTTCTGCATAGAAACAAAATTTTCGATGAGGATTCTTTCGGTGTTTCTATTCTTTTTTGAAAGTGAAGATTTACTTGCACTTCGCCCGGTTTTTGAGCCCTTTTTTGAACTTTTTTTTGAACCCCTTTTCACCATATTTTAAATAAAGCATAGTTATTTATAAATTTTTAGAATTGCTTAAAAAAGAATTGTTTAGAAAATGTCTAAAACTTTTTCATCATTACCTGCTTCTGAATATGCATATTTGTTTTCTTCAGATTCTGTTTCTTCACTTTCCTGGAAATTTTCAAGAGGAAGAGACTCTGTTACAATCTTTTCTTCTTTATTTCCCTCAGGAGTTAAATTCTCGGTTTTTGTAGATTCTGAAGGCAAAGACTTTAATGGACCTTTATCATTTCCTCCCTCCAAATTTTTCTCCAAATCTCTGGTGTAATTAGCTATATCTGCTGCCATATCTGCATTAACACTTATGCTATCAATTCCTCTTTCAACTAAAAATTTAACCATATCTTTTCTACTTCCTGCCTGTCCGCAGATACTTGTCTCAACATTATATCTCTTACATATTCTTATTACGTATTCCAATTGATATAAAATTGCGGGATTCATTTCGTCATATAAACTCTGCACTTCCTCATTCCCCCTATCAACAGCCAGAGTATATTGAGTTAGATCATTAGTTCCAAAAGATACAAAATCTATTCCTTCATCACACAAATCTTTTATTAATTGAACAGATGCCGGAGTCTCTATCATCACTCCCACTTTTGCTCTTGGAAAATCTATTTTTTTCAAAAATTCTTTTACTTTTTTAACTTCATCAACAGCAATAATCTGCGGCAACAATAAACCAATTTCCTTGTTCTGTTTTGAGATTCTTTTTAATGCCTTAAGCTCTGCACTTAATATTTCTGGTTTTTTTATGCCTGCTCTAATACCATGCATTCCTAACATTGGATTTATTTCAACTTTTTTCGGAGCTCCTTCCAAATTCTTAAATTCATCACTTCTAATATCTGAAGTTCTAACCCACAAACTGTCAAAAAATTTAGAAATTTCACTTACTCCTTTGTAAATTATTTCTTCATAGTCTCCAATTTTATTTTTTGCCAGAAAATAATTTGGATGCTTTCCTGATTCAGCAATAATTCCCTCAATTCTTAATAATCCAACTTCTTTTATATCTGATTTAGCAGCTCTTTTTGCAAAACTTGGTAAGTCAATTATAACTTTTATTTTGGTTTTTGTTTTCACGTTTACCGGCAAAACTTCTTTTTTCTCTGATTCTGCAATTTTTCCTTTGTATACTTTTCCTGTATATCCATCCACAGTTATTACTTCTCCCTCTTTTAATTTCATTGTAGCTTCTTTGGTTCCGACAATAGCAGGAATTCCCATCTCCCTGGAAACAATCGCAGCATGTGCTGTAAGCCCCCCTTCATCTGTTACAATAGCAACAGACTTTTGCATTGTAACAACCATGTCTGGATTTGTCATCTTAGTTACCAATACATCCCCCTCACCAACTTTCCCCAAATCTCCTAAATCCAAAACAATTTTTACTTTCCCAGAACCAATTCCGGGAGAAGCACCAAGTCCCTTTAATATAATCTCTCCTTTAATTTCTCCTATAGACTCTTTCTCAACTCTTTTTTCAAGAGTTGTTATTGCCCTGGTTTGGACAATATAAATCCCTTCGCCTTCAATTGCAAATTCTATATCCTGGGGTTTTTTGTAGTGTTCTTCTAATTTCAGTGCAAACTCAGCAAGCTTATTTATCTCAAATTCCTTTAATACCTGTAAATGAGACTTTTCCTCAGGCAGTTTTATCTCAATTTTTTTTCCTCCAGGGTCTTTTGTTATAGCAATTTTTTTGTCTGCGATTTCTTTTTCAAGTATTTCAAAATCTTTTGACACTATATATCTATCAGGACTGATTCTGCCAGAAACAATACCCTCTCCCAAACCAAAAACAGCTTCAATTATTATATTATCATTTTTAAAAGACGGATCTTTTGAAAAAATAACCCCTGACTTATCCGAATCAACCATTTTTTGAACTACAACTGCAAGCCCTGCATCATGCTTAAATCCTTTCTTCTGTCTGTAATATGTCGCACGGGCAGTGAATAAAGATGCAAAACATTCTTTTATTTTCAATAGTAGCTCTTCATTACCATGCACATTTAGAAAAGTTTCCTGCTGTCCTGCAAAACTTGCATCTTCTAAATCTTCTGTTGTTGCACTGCTCCTAACAGCAACAAAATTATATTCTGACTTTTTTTCAATGATATCCAAAGCTGTCCTTTCTTTTTCCTCTCCGCCAGAATCTTCAATATCCAGATTTTCGTAAGATTCAATAATCTCCTCTTCCAAATCTTTAGGCAGTTTTGAATTTACTATCAGTTGTCTAATTTGTTTTGTAGTATTTTCCAACTTTTTGGTATTTTCATAATTTATTTTTTCAAGAAGTTCCTTAATTTTTCCCTGTACACCGGATTTTTCTATAAAATAATTATATGCCTGAACTGTAACAACAAAACCAGGGGGGACAGGAATTTTTAGATTATAAATCTCCCCTAAATTAGCTCCTTTTCCTCCAACAATGTTACCAGAATTCCTGTTCAGTTCAGAAAACCACTTAATAAAATCTTTCCTTTCACTTCCCCCTTTTTCACCAGCCTCTTTTTTCTCTGGCATGTTAAAAAAGAAATTATAAAAGTTAATAAAGGTTTTTGTTAACTTTTTTGTTAATTCAAAAGAACGATTATTTTCTGGATAAAATTAACTTAAATCTAAATTATAGAGTCCTTTAACTTGTTGTTCCATGAGGGCTTTATTAAAAATCATTACTTCATCTATCTGGCCTTTAAAATAACCTTTTCCTGTAGGGCAACCGCTGTTAACTCCTCCCCCAATCTTTACATTTTCACTATTTGTAATAACTAAGTTTCCACTAGTAATATCCTGCGAATCAAGTTCCCCATCAATATATGTTTTTTGTTCAGATGTATTAATATCATAACTAAAGGCTAAATGTTTCCATTCATCAGCAGAAGCTGGTGAATCAGTCCATAATCTATATGTGTCATCTTCTAATTTTAGAGTAAAACCAACTTTCCCTTGGGGACTCCAATCAGCTTCCCAGATTAAATGATATACTCCCCAATCTCCTTTGTTTAATAAATATCTCCAATTATTATTGTCATTACAATCCATTCCAGAACTTGGCTTTATCCACATAACAAGAGTAATCCCTTCTCTAATGTCCAAACTTTGGTCATTTCCTACATCTACATAATCATCATTCCCGTCAAAATTTGCAGCTTGACCAAAATTACTATCAATAAAACCTATACCCCCTTGCGTTGTCCCATGATTTCCTCCAATTTCATCGCTTGAATCTCCGTCAAACTTCCACCAAGAGACAGCTCCTAAATTCTCTAAAATTTGCTTGGTTGAAAACTCTTCTTTATCTGCTTCTCTTCCAAATTCTTCCTTTCCACTTTCAGAAGTGACTCCAGGAGCAATTAAAATTTCTTTAACAAATGCTATATCCCCAAGTTCAGAATAAGAAATAGTAAAAGTTTCATATTCAAGCTCTTTTAATGTTGTTTCTTTTTTGATTGTCTTGCTCTTTTCACCATCAGAAATAATAAAAGCTATTGAAGTCATCTCGGTATCTTCACTTCCTGACCCTCTTTTTACTGTAACCTTCACATCACCATTATCTTCGGTTTTAACTTTTTGTATTTGCAAATCCAGAAAAAAACTCCCTAAAGAAACCTTTTCTGTTTCTTTTGTAAGAATATTTTTGATAACTGCCCAAACAATTCCTGCAGCAACCAATGAAAGCAAAATTAATATTAAAGCTACTATAATTCCAGAAATACCTCTTTTATACATACCTTTTTATAAGAGATTAAAGTTTATAAAATTATTAGTTAGTTTTATAAATTCATTTTTATTTTATTTATCATGGCATTATTATGGGTATTAATTTTGGTTGCTGCATTAATAGTCCTAATATTTTTTATTTATTTCAACAGGTTTGCTATCCTAGGAAATAGGATTGATAACTCATTAAGCCAGATTAATGTGCAGTTAAAAAGAAGGGCAGATTTGATTCCTAATTTAATTGAGACTGTGAAAGGCTTTGCAAAACATGAAAAAGCTGCAATAAAAGAAGTTACAGATGCAAGAAAAGCTCTTGTTTCTGCCACAGGAATTGAAAAGAAAGTTAAAGCTGATGAAAGGCTTGAATCTGCATTAAAAACAATTTTTGCAATTGCAGAAAACTATCCTGATTTGAAAGCAAATCAGAATTTCCTCGAATTACAGCGGGAATTATCAGCAACAGAAGATAAAATTGCATATGCAAGGCAATATTATAATGACAGTATTTTAACTTATAATAATTTATGCAAAACATACCCCGGAGCATTTTTTGCAAAGTTATATGGCAAAAAACCAAAAGAATATTTACAAATAGCAGAATCTGAAAAAAAACCGGTAAAGGTTAAATTTTAAATAATAATTTCACTACAGCTTTCTATGGAAAGAATATATTTTCAGGATCAAATCTCGCGAAACAAATTGAAATCATTCTTCTTAATGTTCATTATTTTCATAATAATTATTGTTTTAGGTTATGTTATATCCCAAGCCTTTGATCCAAGTTATTTTTTCTTTATTATGATAATTGCAATAATTTTCTCAATTTCGTATATTTTAATTACATATTATAATTCTGATAAAATTGCCCTGGCAAGTGTGGGAGCAAAAAAAGCTAATAAGCTAGAGCACAAGAAATATTATGATGCTGTTGAGGGACTTATTATTGCAGGAGGATTACCAATGCCCAAACTTTATATTATGCCCTCAGAACAAATAAATGCTTTTGCTTCTGGAAGAAATCCCCAAAATGCAGTTATATGTATCACTGAAGGTGCTTTGCATAAACTTGATAAAAATGAAATTGAAGGAGTTATTGCCCATGAACTAAGTCATATAGGAAATTATGATATAAGATACATGACTTTAGTTGCAGTAATGGTTGGAATGATTGCAATTATCTCACAAATTTTTCTAAGAAGTTTATGGTTTAGGGGTGCAGGCGGCAGCAGGGACAGAGGTAAGGAGATTTTTATTTTAATCGGAATTGCTTTAGCAATTCTCGCACCAATAACAGTTTATTTTGTGCAATTAGCAATTTCCAGAAAAAGGGAATTTGCTGCAGATGCTTCTGCTGTCAAATTTACTAGATACCCTCCCGGTTTAATAAGAGCCTTGAAAAAAATTAAATCCGATTCTTCCCCTCCCGAAACAAAAATCAACAAAGCAGTTGCCCCATTATTCTTCGCAAATCCCTTTAAGAATCTTGGAAGCACACATCCGGCAATAGAAAAAAGAATTGAAGTCTTAGAAAGAATGTAATCATGTTAATTTTATAAATCCCTCTTCCTTTTATCATCCATGGGTTTCATAAGGGGTGGGCTATTAGTTATTGTAATCACTTTTCTTTTTCTATCTATTTTTGTAGGAAATTTCTCTTTTATATTAACCTCTTCTTTAAAATATGAAAATGTCCAGCCGCAAATCCTTTCAATAATAGACCAAATATCTCTCGGAGAAGGTCGGGAAAATTTAAGACAGGAATTGGAAGAGCAGATAGATGTTATTGAATCAGATTGTAAGACTAATTCTGAATATATTTTTAACTATGGAAGTCAGACATTTCAGATTTCTTGTGAATCAATAAACGAGGAAATAGAGAAAATTAGCAATTTATCTCAAGAATTATCTCAGGATGAAAAAGTAGAAATATTAATTAATGAGACACTTAAGGGTTTTGTGAAGGAAATTTATTATCAGGAATATGACTGCAACTATTGGGATTGTTTTGAAAAGACAGAAAATCCCCTCTTTTTAGTGTCTGAGAAATCGAGAGATTATTGGAAAAATATTTTCTATATTTCACTGGGAGCATCTCTGGTTTTAATAGCTCTTTCATTCTTTTTAATGGAGAAGAAAACAAATCTGCCTATTTTGGTTGGAAGTTTATTAATAATTTCTTCTCTTCCTTTAATGAAACTAAATACCATAATGTCTTCTCTGACTGGCCCTTTAACACAAATGTTCACTTTTGATATCACTTCCCTTTTCTTCAGTAAATCATATTCAGCATCTATAAAATTCTTAATAATGGGCATTATTATCTTAGCAATAGGGATATTATTAAAAGTATTTAAAATTGGTTTTAAAATCTCAGAAATAATTTCGAAAATCAAAAAAGATAAAGAAAAATCTTCCAAAAAAGAAATCCCTCAAAAAAATATCAAAAAAATTACATCCAAAGAAAAAGGGCAGAAATAATTATTTTTTTCCTCCTTCTAATCTCTTAAGAAATTCACTTATAAATTTTTTATCCTCTCCCCTAACCTTTCTAATATCTTTTATAATATAAGCTTCAACATCTTTCATATTACATTTTTCTGTTTTTACATCAGAAAGTAGCTTCTCTCTGGCTTCCTTGCTTAACAGAACCTCTCCTTCTGAAACTGCTGAAAGTTTCTTTGCTGTATTTATTAATGTTCCCAGACTCATAAATTTCAATCTATCTTTATCCTGTTTTGCAACAATCTGGCCGGTATGCAAAGAAACCCCAAATTCTATTTTTTGTTTTGCTAATTTATTATAATCTTTTAAGAATTCTGAAATTTTCTCTGCAACATCCACTGCTATTCTTTCGTTTTTGAATGTTTTTGTTTTTATTGGAGCAATTATAAAGAATATATTATCCTGATTCTCATAAGTAAATGCTTTACTATTTTCCGCTATATTAATTACATTTTGTAAAGTCTCTAAAACATTTCCTTTTCTTAAATCTATATCCTTAAGATTTTTTATCTTAATACATACGACACTTGTGTTTTGTTTATCTCCTTTAAGAGATAAAGAAAGTTCTGCCTTATTTTTAGCTCCAGACATTAAACTTCCACTATAAGATTTAGAGGAAATCAATTTTTCTCCAATAGCGCCCCTGCCTGTCATTTCCCCTACTCTTTTCCTTTTTCCGGGGAGAAATCTTCCAAAAAAACTTCTCTTATATCCCTTCGTGAAAACCATAAATAATACAAATCCCAAAACAAGTATTATAAAAATCCAGACAAAAGGATATCTCAATAAACCAACCCCTGAGCCTTCTTTAATATCTATCACTTTTCCTGTCAACATTGTTCTTTCACTAAATATTTTCTCTTCATCATCCATCACTTCAACATGATATTCTCCATCCGGGGCAGTTAAAATATATTTTTGGACTTTATCAACTTCCAAATAAACATCTAATTTCAATGATTCATTTCCTATTTTAATAATAAGGCTTCTGTTATATGGAACGTTCCCCACATTTGTTATTGTAACACTTTCATTAATTAACTCAACTTTAACACCTTCTTTCTCCTGTATTGTAAATGTTGCTTCACTTGTTAATCCGTTTGAACTGGCAAGAACTTTCCAAACTGCCGGAGGCTGATTATACGCAATTGGAAGCTCAAATAGTTCATCTGTCATTTTTTCAGTTTGTTCAAAAATTTCACTTTTATTATTTTTTACAGTCAAAACTGCATTTGATTCTATCTTTTCTCCAGTCTGATCATGAAGAATTGCTTTAACTTGCAGACTTGTACCCGGCTCTACTTCCTGATTATTAAATAAAATTTCCAAACTTGTAGGCACCTGTAGTATCTGCAAGTTGTAATTTCCAAAGCCCTGGTTTGTTCTTTCATCATATTTATCTATCTCATACACATTAATCGCAATAATATATTTACCAGCTTTAAGATCATTAGGAAGAGATATATTCACAGAAAAAAAACCATTCCTTACAGTATCTGTTTTTGTTAATACTGAAGAATTCCCTTCTCTTATTTCTAAATTCACAAAACCACTTTTGACCGCTTCTCCATTTTCTTTAATCGCCTCTCCTTCTACTAACACACTCTCGCCGGGTTTAAATTCTTCTTCATTGCTTAAAATTTCCAATATTATCAAATTTGATACTTCAAATTCCTCTGTTATTTCAGGCTCAAAACCTTCTAAAGAAAATTTTACAACACAATGGCCTGTTGTTCTTCCTAAACGTTCTTTAGTCAAAATAAAAGAGAGTGCTATTGTCTCTTGTTCTCCACTGGAAAGAATGATGTCCTTTGAAAAGACAGTATTTTGCAAACCGTTACAGATTACGTATACATCAAGAGAACTTTTTAAATCCTCAAGGGTGCTTATTTTAGCATTTGTATTTACAACATCTCCAATATTAAAGGGTCCTTTTGGAGATTCACTTAAAGTAATTTCAGCAGCAGAAATAACAGATATAAGAAAAACTGCAAGGATTAAACTTAATACCACTCTTTTCATTCTATACAATAATCAGATATTATTTAAAAATTCTTCTGTGATGAATTTTTAAGCTAAGGTTTAAAAATAAATCTTCATTTAGTTAATCATGAAGAAAAATCTTAAATTTCAGGTTACGCCTTGGGAAGTTTCTGGAGATATAAATTACAAAAAACTGATTAAGGAATTTGGTATCAAACCAATGCCAAATCTCCCGGAAGAATTCAGTAAAAATATCTTATTCAGGAGAAAAATCGTCTTTGCTAATAGAGATTTTGATAAAATTCTGGATGCCATAAAGAATAAAAGAAAATTTGTTTTGATGACCGGACTAATGCCTTCTGGGAAATTTCACCTTGGGCATATGATTTTGGCTCAGCAAATGATATTCTACCAAAAAATGGGAGCAAAGTTATATATAGCTGTTGCAGATTTGGAAGCATATAATACCAGAAAAAAAACCTTAAAAGAGTTAAAAGAAAATGCAATAAACCAGTATCTTCTAAATTATATCGCACTTGGCTTGAAGCCAGAAAATTGTGATTTTTACTTCCAAAGTGAAAGAAGCAAAAATTCCAAAAAATCAAATGCTTACTATACATTGGCTTCAAATTTTTCAAGATATGCTACTTTCAATGAATTTAAAGCGGTTTATGGAGAGATTTCTCCTGGAAAAATGAATGCTTCTCTTTTGCAGGCAGCAGATATGTATCATCCACAACTGCCCGAATTTGAAGGACGTCCTACAGCCACATTTATTCCTGTGGGGGTAGACCAAGATCCACATATAAGAATTGCCAGAGATATTGCTAACAGATATAAAAATTACAATTTCCTTCCAATTGCTTCAACTTATCATATGTTTTTACCAGGATTAAAAGGGGGTGGAAAAATGTCAAGTAGTGATGAAAATTCATTCATTGCAATGACTGATTCTCCCAAAGAAGTTGAAGATAAAATTAAGAAATATGCTTTTTCAGGAGGCAGAGATACAATTAATGAACACAGAAAAAAAGGAGGAAATCCTGATAAAGATGTTTCATTCCAATATCTAAAAATGTTTTTTGAGCCAGATGATGAAAAGCTTAAACAAATTTATGAAGATTACAAATCCGGAAAACTTTTGACAAGTGAATTAAAAGAAATCTTAATTGAAAAAATAAATAGATTTTTAAAAGAACATCAGAAAAAAAGACAGCTTACTAAAAAACAGATTGATAAATTTTTATTTAAAAATTAAAAAAGTTAATAATCTCTGTATTTCCCTTCCATTAGATTTTCTATTTCCCTAAGATACCCTTTTGTTCTGTCTGGAACTTTATTTAAATCCCATTTATTTTTTCTCAGTCTTCCGATGCCTGTATTATATCCTGCAGCAATAATTTTTCTTTTTTCTGAATCAGGAAGGTTTTCCCAGTCTGGATGCCAGATTGTGCAGTAGTCGTCAATCCACAACCCATATTTTATTCCTGCTCCTATGTTTTTTTCAGGATCAAAAGCTATTTTATAAAAATTATTTTCTCTCTCAACAATAGACCATGCTTTGGGAGTTAATTGCATTAGTCCTCTTTCCCCTACTTTACCTTTCGCTTTCGGATAATCCCTGGATTCAGCCCATATCTGCGCTCTGATAAATTTTTTGGTTATATATTCAGGAACCTTCATAGAATCATATGCATAGACTATATACCTAAATATTTCATCTTTTTTGGCTATTTCAAACTCTTTCTCTCTTAATTTCATATATTCTTTTATAGAATCACTTAGTTCTGATTGGAATAATCTTTCTATTCCTGGTTTTTCATGATAAATAATTTCATGCCTTGTTGGAGCTTCAACTTTCTGGTTTATTAAAAATGCTCCAGACAACACCAAAATTGCTGTTAATTTCCTTACCATAATTCTGCCTGTGATAACTATTTTTTAAAGATTTCTATAATTAATTTTAAAAACTCCTTTATTCTATTTTGTCTATGAAACTTTTGGCTTTGCATTGTGATTATATTAAATTCAAACCTCTAAAAAAAGCTCTAAGACAATCAGAACCCCTTTCTGAACAAGAAAAAAAAGAGAAAACAGTAAAAGAGGCTCTTGTCATTTTAACTGCTGTAGAAAAAAATGACAATTCTAAGAGTGTTGATGAACTTGTAAAAAATATAAAAGAAATTGCAAAGCAGCTAAAGGCAAAAAATCTCGTTCTTTATCCTTATGCACATTTATCTTCAAATCTTGCAAATCCAGAAAATGCTATCAATATTTTAAAAGAGACAGAAAAAACTTTGAAAAAAGAGAGAAATTTTAATGTAATAAGAGCGCCTTTTGGTTATTATAAAGAATTTGAATTAAAAGTAAAAGGACATCCTCTCTCTGAATTAAGCAGAGAAATCGGTGTAGGAGAAAGGGCTTATGAAGAAAATTATAACCCTAAACAATTGTTAAAAGAAATTTCAAAAACAAAACTGGACAGAGAGAAATTAAAGAAAAATGACCACAGAATTATAGGACAACAAATGGATTTATTTTCTTTTAATGAAGTTGCTCCGGGGATGGTTTTTTGGCATAATAACGGTTTAATTATAAGAAACGAGCTTATAGAATTTTGGCGTGAAATGCACAGAAAAGCAGGATATGAAGAAATTTCTACTCCCCAGGTTATGGACAAAAAATTATGGCAAATTTCAGGACATTGGGAAAAATATAAAGAAAATATATTTTTAACAGATTATGAAAAAAGACAATTTGCTGTAAAGCCAATGAATTGCCCAGGTGGGATGTTAGTTTATAAAAGCAGTTCTAAGAGCTATAAGGATTTACCGTTAAGGGTTGGTGAATTGGGTATTGTGCATAGAGTAGAACTTTCTGGTGTATTGGGAGGATTATTTAGAGTTATACAATTTACTCAGGATGATGCGCATATTTTCTGTGCCAATAAAAAGCAGATTGAGGAAGAAGTTGAAGGAGTTATTAATTTGATAAATCAATTTTATGATTTGTTTAATCTCAAGTTTGACCATGTTGAACTTTCTACAAAACCTGAGAAGAGAATAGGAAGTGACAAAGATTGGGACATGGCAGAAAAAATTCTTGAGAAAGTTTTGAAAAAAATGAAGATTAAATATAAAATTAACAAAGGGGAAGGGGCTTTTTACGGGCCGAAGATTGATTTTCATGTCAGGGATTCTTTGGAAAGAACATGGCAGCTCTCAACAGTTCAGTTAGATTTTGCAATGCCTGATAGATTTGAATTGGAATATACTGACAGGGACAATAAAAGAAAACGCCCGGTAATGCTGCACAGAGTTATCTACGGAAGCTTGGAAAGATTTATCGGGATTTTGCTTGAACATACAAATGGCAGATTTCCAACATGGCTTGCGCCTGTACAAGTCAGAATTTTAAGTTTTACTGACAGGAATATCAATTATGCAAAGGAGGTAATTAAAAAAATTAGTGAGCAAAACCAGGATTTAAGAATAGATGCAGATTTTACATCTACTACCATCTCTTCAAAAGTTAAAGATGCTGAATTAATGAGAATTCCATACATTATCACAATTGGAGATAAAGAGGAAAAAGAGAAAACCTTGGCAGTTAGAATTAAGGGGAGTAAAGATATAAAACAAATGAGCATTGACGAATTTTCTGGGGCAATTAGGGGTGAAATTGAAAATAAAAAATGAACCTACAATTTTATTTAGAAAAACTTCGTTCTTCAGACAGTTTCAAGAATTTTATTAAGATAAATCCTGATGCATTTTTATGTTCTGGATTTTTTGTAATTGATAAACAAAGTGGAGGCAGAGATAGTAATAGCCAACAACACTTTGATTTTTTTCTTCCGAAAGAGAATAAAATTATGAGTTTTCAGCTTGAAACCAATCAGATAGTTCAAATTGAACCAATAAATGATAAAATCCCTGAAAAGATTTTACTGGATTATGATTTTGATTTTAAGGATATAGAAAAAATGATTTCTGAAAAAATAGAAAAGAAAGGGGTAAAAAATAAAATTCAGAAAATTCTTCTTTCTCTGCAAAGAGTTAACAAAAAAGATTTTTTAGTAGGAACCATTTTTATTTCAATGCTCGGCATGATAAAGATAAGTATAGATATCTCTGAAAAAAAGATTGTTGATTTTGAAGAAAAATCTTTTTTTGATATGTTTAGTATACTAAAAAAGAAAAAAGATTAATTATTCTACGGGATTTATGTTTACCTTCTATCTCGTTTTCTATTCAGCTTCTTCTTCAGGATTATCAGCTTCAGGAAGAGAAACCAAAAATGCCCACCAAGGTCTATTAACTTCAATAACTTCTCCTGTCTCAGGATCAACCCATGTTTCCACTTTCATTGCTAATTTGAAAACTCCTAAAAATCTTCCATGCTGGTTTGCTTCAACATTATATACTACTTGAGGAACGTTATTATGAATTCTTTCTCTTAATTGAATTAATACATTTGATGCATTAACATTTCTTATCCTTTCTCTAATTCTCTCTCTAACTCTTTCCGGAGGAACTCTTATTCTTGTCCTGTTTCCATCTGATAAAACCGCCTCAAGTTCAGATTCGTTTCCTTCAAACAAGTCATTAATTTCAATTTCTTCATCAACTTCAACCCCTTCTCCCCCTATCTCAATTCTTCTTGTAGTCCCATTCTCATCCCTTTCAATCTCAACTTCAATCTCTGTTTTAGTTCCATTGTAATATACAACAGTTCTCTTTATCTTTATTTTCAATTCCCCATCTTCAGATTCCACACTTCTTTCAACTGTAACAGTGCTTCCATTAACATCCCTAAACTTTCTAGTAAACTCTTCTCTTAATTTCTCCCTTAATCTTTCTCTTAGTGTATTAATTTCACCTGTCTTATTAAATTCACGTTCCTGTAATCCTTCTGAGTCTTCATCAGCCCCACCTTCATTTATTTCAATATTCCCCAGACCAATTGCAACTTTATCTCCTGAAACAGAAACCTGATTATCCTGAGCAAGAACAAATGCAGAATTCAATAAAATTCCAAATAAAAATGAGTACAATATCAAAGCTGCCAAAAAAATCAAACTCTTTTTCATATTAGCAGTAATTTTTTTTTATTTAAAAATGTTTTGCCATAAGTTATTTTCTAGGGAATATAAATTTAAATAATTCTGCAATGTGATCTGTTAATATGAATGCGATAATACTCGCAGGGAAAAATGCTTCTAAACAAGTTGAAATAGAAATTTTAAAAAGAGCA
>CAZRCO010000002.1:0-15798 GCA_964598635.1 Candidatus Woesearchaeota archaeon
GTATAATAAGTGCAGGAGTGATTGTTGTTCTTTATTTTGTATTCAGATATTTATCAAAGAGAAATTTGTAGAAGTTTGGAAAGAGGCTGTTAGAAATAAAAGGTAGGAACAAAGAAATAGGAAATTTAATTATAACAATTCTTATAAATAACCTAAAATAATTTTTCCTATGGAAGAATATAAAGAATTTGAAAAAAAGATTTATGAATATTGTGATAATCATGTTAAAAAAAGAGTTCTTTTTACGGGATTTATGTACTTATGGCCCCCGAATCATGATATTGCCCCAAAGGATTTGGCTACTTTAACAAGTAGAATCCTTAATGGTTTAACCCAAAAAGGAATTTTAAGAGAAGTTCCTAATAGAGAAGAATTTGATGTTCCTTATGGCATGTATGAAATTTTACCGCATGAAATGTTAATTAAAAATAAGAAAGTCAAAAATGTCTGATATTGAAATAGCTTTATTGCTTGCCAGTCATATTGAGAATCCGTGTGGGGTGGAAGTTAACGGAAAAATTGAGAATCTCAGGAGTTTTTATATAAGAGAGGCAAAGGGAAATATCCTACCAGGTTTAACTAATCCATTTGCAAAAGAATATTTAGAAGAGATAATTCGCAAATATGAAATAGAATAATTATTCTGTTGTAACAATAATTTTATCTTCTTTGACTAATATTGTATGTTCTGTCTGAGCAACCCTGCCTGTTTGAGATTCTACTAATTGGGAAAAATGGTGTAAGTTCCCATTGTCTTCCAGCTGTTTTAATCCCAGTAAAGCATTTATCCCGAACTTTTTAAAAATCCATCTGGAGCAGAAAGGAAGAGTGTTATATTCTTTTTCTATAAACTCAAGGATTTTTCGTGCAGTAAGGCTTCGTATATTTCTTGTGTTTGTTAACATATAAATTCCTGATTTTTTTCCATCATGAACTTTTCCATTTCCTGTTGTTGCGAAAGGTTCTATGGCATAAATTCCGGGTTTTAAGGGGATATTTCTTTTATCATCAATATTCGGAATTGTTATACCTGCATGCAAATCATACTGTTCCATAGAATGTCCTGAAAGATTTATTATCGAACTGAACCCAAAAGATTCAATTGTTTCCTGAATTATCTTTCCAATCTGTGATAATCTTCTTTCTTCCATTTTATCTGATTTACTTTTAATCATTTCTAATGCATTGCCAAGGGCTTTTTCTGAAGTACTTATTAATTTTTTATTTTGCTGACTTTCTTCTTCATTATCAGATAAATCTAGGGAAAAAGCAGTATCAGCAATCCAGCCATCAATATGAACTCCAAAATCTATTTTTAAAAGTCCATATGCCTTAGTTTCATCATCATATGAAGGAGTATAATGTGCAGCAATATTATTTATACTTAAATTCACAGGAAATGCCGGTTTTCCGCCTAATTCAGTTATTTTAGATTCAATTTTCTCAGCAATTTCAAGCAAAGGCATTCCTGGTTTTATCAATGGTTTTATATAATCTTTAGCTTGAGATGCTATTTTTCCTGCTTTGAGGATTTTTTCTTCATCCATTCTTTTCCCTTAACCTCCTGGATTTGGGTATAAAATTTCCTATTTTTTGCTCAGAAGCTTTTCCACTTCCAAGAAAATCTTCTTTATTTTTTATAACTATAAATCCTCTTTTATTTGTTTTTATTTCTAAATCATATCCTTTCATCCATTGTTCTGTTTGTTTATCATTAATCTCAAATATATTTTTCCTGATTTGCTCTTTAAGGATTTGCACTCCTTCAATGCTTAATCTTATTTGTTCTTCTTTTCCTTCAAAGATTTTTGCAAAGTAAAATCCAGCCTTTTCTACGGGAGCAATTTTCTCCAATTCCTTTATCTGCTGCTCATTTAAAGTTCCAGTGAAAAGAAATAATCTCTCTTTTCCTAATCGGATTATTATTCCTGGTATTTTTTCAATTCCGAATTGTTCATTTAATTTATTTGCAATTTCCTGTTTTTCTCTTTTATTTAAGATTTTTATTGCCATTTTTACTGTTGTGTGCTTTGCCTAATTTTGTCAAATCGTTCTCTTGCATCTCTGACAAACATTTTATATATATCCTCTTTTCCCACCTTTAATGATTCCGTAGCCATTACACAGGATTGTCTGCAGTTATCATAATCGTAAATTATTTGAGTTCTGTTCTCAGGAGGAGGAATTAAACTTTCAAATGTTTTATTTAAGGGTCCTATTTTATCAATCTCTTTTTTTCTTACAGCTTTAAATATTTGTTCTAAAATATCATACATATTATCAAATTCTGTTTTCATTTTTTTCAATTTTTCCTTTTGATTTTTTTAATTATCCATCTAATCAATAAAAATAATATAGTTATTAATAAGAAAATACCGATAGCATAAACTCCGACAGCAAGTAGTAATGCAGCCCCTATAGAGCCCCAGCCCTTTATTGTATTCATTCTTATGAGAAGAAGTAAGGTTATTAATAGAATAAATCCTCCGAAGGTAAACCAAATTATCTTAAATATTTTCCAGATTATTTTTTTTGTTTTTTGCTTCATTTTATCCTTTTGAATTTGGCAATAAAAAATCCTTCTGTGTTATTATCCTGAGGATAAATTCTGCATGATTTAGTAACTTTATTATCATAATTCTTATCATTCCATTTTGTAATACCTTGCCTGCACCTTACAGGCAGTTTAATTTCCTCTATTTTAATTTTGTCTCTAAATTCTTTCAATATAAAATCCACAATTTCTTCATTTTCTTCAGGCGCATGTGTGCATGTGCTGTATACCATCTCTCCTCCTAATTTTAGAATTTCCAGTGCATTTGCAACAAGCCTTTTTTGAATTTTGGAAAGACTTTTTATACTTTTTATATTCCACATCTGAAACGTTTTTGGAACACTTCTTATTGTCCCTTCCCCAGAACATGGAGCATCAATTAGAACTTTGTCAAAAATGAAATTTATTTCTTTTAGTTTCTTGCACAAAACAGAACCTTCTTTTCTTGTTATTATAGAATTTGTTACTCCACATCTTTCCAGATTTGATGCAAGAATTTTTATTCTTGCTAACGAAGCATCATTTGCAATTATTGTTCCTTCATTATTCATTTTTGCAGCGATTTGAGTTGTTTTGCTTCCGGGAGAGGCACATAAGTCTAAGATTCTTTCATTTGTTTTTGGGTTTAGTGTAATGACAGGTAGCATGCTTGCAATTTCCTGAACATAGTAATATCCAAGTAAGTGCTCTAAACTTCTGCCAAGTTCTCCTGGCAATAATTGATTTTTTATTATCATTATTTCTGGGAAATTTTTAAAGGGCTGTTTTATTTTCCATCCTTTTTCTTCCAGCCTTTTCTTTAATTTTTCTGGAGAAATTTTTAAAGTATTTACTCTGATTGAATTTAGTGAAGGTTTTTGCAGAATTTTCATATAGGATTCAAAATCATCATTTCCGAGCAAGATTTTCATCCTCTCGAGAAAAAGTGGCTTTGGTTTGTAGGAATGTCTTCTTTTCATTTAAAATCTCCAAGAGTAGTTTGTTTTTTTTCTTCAATAATGTTTTTTATGTCTATGTTGAAGACTTGAAAAATATTTTCAACTGCAGGGAGAATCTGCCGGTTTAAATAATATTTAATTTCATATTTACCTTTTTCCTCAGGAAGTTTCACTTTCTCTCTTACTAATTTTATTTTGCTTCCTGGTTTTGTTTCTGCTATGTAATATTCAATTAAACTCCCCATATCAACAGGTAATTCTTTTTTTAACATCTTCCTGGCTGCAATAACATGCGGAGAAATTGCTTTATATTCAGAGAGAGGTTTTTTAAGCTGAGTTCTTATTAGCAATTCGTCTTTATTAATTTCCTTTTGCTTCATTTTTTTGATAACTTCTCTAACAAACTCCAAAGCTCTTTTCTCATTTCCATCTTCTAAAACATATCTTATAATTTTGTTCTGAACTTTCCTTGCCAAATTACACCAATCTCTTCTAACTGTTTCAAAGCCCCTGATTTTTAATCTGCCTTCTTTACTAATTAGTGCATATTTTTTCTTTGCACCTATTCCCCCGGTTCTTTTTGTTACCCAAATTCCTCTTTTATAGAAATCTTCTAATTCTAGTTCCATTATACCTGGAAGCTGCAAATTTAATTTTCTCAAAAATTCTCTTGTTTCTTTTTCTGATTTTCTGTTTAATAAGAATGCTATGCTATCAGTATCTGAATAAATTGTTTTGTATCCTTCCTGATCTATTTTTTTAATTGCATCTTTTATAGCTTTTCTTGCAAATGCAGCTGTCGCTGCAGCAGCTTCCCGACAATAATATCTTGCTCCAAAAAATCCCTGATATCCGTAAGAGGCATTTGCTAAAAGTTTGAAAGCATTACTTCTTGCTCTTTTTATTACCTGTTCTTTACCAACACCTATTTTTAGTTCTTGCTTATATGTTTTCCTTTTTTCTATTATTTCTTTAAGCATTTCAGAAAAGAAGCCAGGTTTTTTTGAGAAATATACTTTTTTCCCCAGAGCTTCTATGCTATAAGAATTTTTTTCTGTTTCAGGTTTTTCCAAAAAGGTTGATTTTGATAAATTATAAGTTACAATGGTGCTCCCGTAACTGCTTGTGAAATCAAATACTGCTATATTTTCATACAATCCGGGAGTTGGCTCAAAAACAAAAGCTCCTTCATACTTCTCTCTCCCCCTTCTCTCTCCAATCTCGTCATGAGTTGGCCTTTTTTCAGGAATTTCGTTGAATCTGTTTAAGTTATGAATTATGTAATCTTCCACATTGTTTGACATCCCATTTCTGGAAACGTCAAAGACCGGCTCTTGCATAACTCTTGTAAATTCAAGAATATCCGGCCAGAACTTTTGAAATAAACCATATGTTAGTACAGAATCTTGCAGATTATATTCAAAATAATTTTCCCAGTTATGGTCCTGTATTTTTGAAGAATGTTCAATCTTAAAATCCTTTTTTGTTTGTCCAAGGAATTCTTTAGCAACTTCATTTAATGATAAAGTTTCAGATTGCATATACTGTGAATAAGCTGTTTGTATAAATTTTAATAAATCAATATGAACAATACCGAAGATTTTTCCGGCAGGAAGTGCTCCTCCTGAGAATCTAGGTTTTGTATTATCTAACCCAAGACCGAGGGAAACTTTAAGTTTTTCTGCTCTTGCTCTTAAATAAGGTAAATCAAATCCATCTGAGAAATAACCTACAAGAAAATCAGGAGAAATTTTTTTTACATATTCCACAAACTTTTCTAAAAGTTCTGCCTCATTTTTGAAGCATTCAACATAAGGAATTTCTTTTGGACATCTTTTCCAGGTTAGGACTTTTTTGAAATTATCAGAAACAAGAGAAATCATTAAAATCTCTCCTTCACCTATTTTGAATTCATCCGCTTCTATATCATAAGTGAGAGTTTTTGGGAGAAATTTTTTGTCACTAATTTTTTCACTTTTTTCAAGTTTCATACAAAAATCAACATCTATTTTACTTATTCCATTAAAATCATTTTCATGCAGTATTTCTCCTGAGATTTTATACCATGAAAGAGGATTGATCTTTTTCTCAATAATGTAATGAGTTACAAATCCTAAGTCATATCCACGTCTTTTTTCAATTTCTCTCATGCCTAATTTGTCAGCTATATCATGTAAGTCTTTGTAATTCGTTGCAAATATTTTCAAGGCTTTTACAGGTTTCCCCAGAAAATTTTTTTCAACCAGT
The DNA here is from genome assembly GCA_964598635.1 of Candidatus Woesearchaeota archaeon. Classification (GTDB taxonomy): domain Archaea; phylum Nanobdellota; class Nanobdellia; order Pacearchaeales; family GW2011-AR1; genus CAZRCO01. The sequence goes on from CAZRCO010000002.1 coordinate 5,740, forward strand.
TCTACAGCCTCAACTTGCGTTCTTCTACCTTTTATATCTAATTTAATCTTTTTGATTTTTTCAATAAGCTTGTTTATTTTTTCCTGTTTTAAGCCTTGTTTTAAAACTGCCCAGAAATACACCGGACAGGTATCTATAACACAAATTCTCCTGCCTTGGCTATTTCTGCCGATTATTTTGGCATAATTCCTTCCTTCAAAGTCAAAGTAGTCATAATCTGTTGGAATAAAATCTGTTTCCATGGTAAGACACCTACCTGTGGTGGTTTTGAACTAGGGTCAATTTCCCTTTAGTTAATATTTGAAAGTTTTAAAGTTATTTAAAACTAAGGTTTAGTAAGATTTAAAAAGAATTTTGAAGCAGTTTATGTATGGATAATGCTAGCCTTTTTAGATTATATCAAGAATATGATCCGGAAAAGGATCTCAGTGGAAATTGGAGAGTTTATTTAGTTAATGAAATTCTGCGCAGATGTGGTGGGCATGAAAATTTCGCGAGATGGTTAATGCTGGCAAGGCTTTCTACTTTAGAAAAAGAGGCTTTGGAAAGGGAAAAGCTTGAAAAAATTACCTCTTGATTTCTAACTTTTTAGAGCAAAACAATTAAAAATCTCTTTGTTTATTTCTTACCATGCCATATGATATTATTGTTGGTAGAAATCCTGCTGATAAAGAAATTTTAGGAGATAAAGGGCTTGTTTTTTTGGGAAAGGGATATGTACGGATGGGGCAATATACTTCTTTAAGTAATAAAATTTTTATGGATGTAGCCAGGAGCCATGTGGTTCTTGTTGCAGGGAAACGTGGAAGCGGAAAATCTTATACTTTGGGTGTCATTGCAGAGGAACTTTCTAGTCTCCCTTCAGAAGTAAGCCAGAATATAACTTCTTTAATTTTTGATACTATGGGAATTTACTGGACTATGAAATTCCCAAATGAAAGAGACAGGAAATTATTAAATGAATGGGGGCTGAAATCAAAAGACCTTCCAACAAAAATTTTTGTTCCCTTTGCCCATTATGACAGTTATCTTGAAAAAGGAATTCCTATTGATGAAAAATTTGCTTTGGATGTTTCAGAGTTAAATCCAGAAGATTGGATTATAACTTTTGGATTGGATATAATGAATCCTGTTTCAGTTTTAATTGAAAGAGTTATAACAAGACTGAAAGAAGTGGGAGAATTTGGTTTAAAGGATATTATTTCTGCTTTGGAAGCAGAGAAAAAAAGTTCACAGGAAATTAAGAATGCGGCAATTTCCTTATTTGAGGCAGCAGAAACCTGGGGAGTTTTTGCGGAAAAGAGCGAAGAAGCTACACAAGTTAGGGATTTAATATCTGCCGGTACTACTACTGTTTTGGATTTAAGCATATATAATTCCGTAGGGGCATTTAATGTTAGGGCATTAGTAATTAGCTTAGTTTCAAGAAAAATCTTTAATCAGAGGATGGATGCAAGAAAAAAAGAAGAGATAGAATCAGTGTCAAAAGGGCTTGATTTTATGGCAATTTCGGAAAAAAAAGAATATCCTTTGGTATGGATTTTCATTGATGAAGCTCATGAATTTTTGCCCCTAGACCAGAAAACAGCTGCGACAGATGCTCTAATTCAGTTATTAAGAGAAGGAAGGCAGCCGGGAATTTCTCTTGTTCTAGCAACACAACAACCTGGTCAGATTCACAGAGATGTTATGACTCAGTCTGATATTGTAATTGCACACAGAGTAACTGCAAAGCCGGATTTGGAAGCTCTGAATTATATTATGCAAAGTTATATTCTTGAAAGTGTGAAAAGATATATGGATGACCTTCCAAGCTTAAAAGGAAGTGCAATAATTTTGGATGATAATTCTGAAAGAATTTACCCGATGAGAATACGTCCAAGGTTCACATGGCATGGAGGAGAAGCGCCCACTGCTGTTAAGATTGAAAAGAAATTATAATTATAGATATCTTTTTGCAATAAAATATTTAAAGAAGATTTTTTCTTTGGTAATATGTCACAAATAATTGATTATGAAATCTTTTTGAGGGAGAGAAAGAAATATAATCTGCCAACGATTCTCTTTCCAGAAGTTACTGAAAATACAGTAATAAGTGGGGACAGTGTTGATAAAGTTTTAGAGGAGATATCAGGAGGACCCTATACATTGGATACTCAAAGATTAGCAAGCTGGAAAAGGCATACCAAAGTATCTAATATTTTGGATTATCTGACATTCTTAGATGAAGTAAAGGAAATCTGTAGAACATTATGCCCAACTTGAAAAAAGGCTTTAACACAAACTTTTTTAAGGAATTTGATTTTATCTATTTTATGAGCCTGTAGCTCAGCCTGGTTAGAGCACTACTCTGATAATAGTATGGAAACCTTAGGTTTCCCTGACAAGTCACCTTTCCTTTTTTGGAGAGATGATTATCAGACAGGTAGGGGTCCACGGTTCAAATCCGTGCAGGCTCATTAATTTTCTTCTCCCAATTCAAGAATCAGCTTTTCTTTTGAAAAATTATAATCCATTATATGAAGATTTATTGGAATAAGTTTTGAATATGATTTGTTTTTTGCAAGAGCCTTTATTTCAATACTGCTTTCCAGTTTTGTTATTAAAATATCATCAACTGATTTGACTCCGGGAAGATTAATTTCATAAATAACCCTGTCTCCAAGTCTTCTTATATTTGTCTGGGGCTCTTCTTTAGGCAGCTCAGAGATTTTCCTTATTTTTTCTTTTGATATTCCCCGAGGAAGTTTTCCTTTTTTTTCTAGGGAGTGTTGGGGAATTAGGTTTTTATCCCCAATAGAATTTAATATTATTTTTGGGGGGTTATTCCCAAATGTTGAGATGTGGATACTTATCCCTTTCTTAATTCTTTTATCTTTTTGTTCAGGCAGATTTTTTCCTTTATCATTTTCTATGTTCAAATCTTTAAGTTGCTTTGTGAGATTTTTTAATAGAGAATTAAATATAGTATTCATTCCCGGATAAAAGTTCATTTTATTAAAAGCATCAAAAGCGTCAAAGTCAGAGCCGAGGTCTTTTTTTCCTAAAAGCCCCCAATCTTCTTTTTTATTTTTATGTAGGGGAGTTCCACAATAAGGACAGAAATCATAATTTCCATTTACCTTATTTCCACAATTATAACATCTTCTTTTTTTGAACATATAGGAAAAAACCCAGTTTTATTTAAAAATTTTTGGGCTTATGCTGTTGTTAGGTGTTATACTCTTAAATATTTTTTAATAGACATTATTTCATGTGCTTCTTCAGCAAGGGTGTGTCTGAATTGTTTGAAGATAAGATTTCTAAATGCTCTTCTTCCTTCAAATTTGTCCGCTTTTCTGATCTCTCTCAAATGAGGGATAAATATGGTTACAACAGCCATTCTTACAAGCCCGCTTATGATGAAGATTAATAATATCGGCTGAATAAAACTTACTGATAGATATCTTATAAGAATAGCTCCAAGTCCAGCTCCCAGGAACACCCCAATTCCATGGAGCATATTGAAGTATGAAACAGCAAGTCCTCTTTTTTCCTGGCTTACATTATCATAAATAAAATTTCCAGAGGCTAAATTGAATCCTGCCCAAGAAACCCCGCTTATTAAAGTGGGAACTAAAATGAGATATATGGGAGAAGGAGATACAATCCAAAGAATTGGAATTAGGGGAATTAAAATTGAAGTTATAATTAGTATCTTATAATTTCCATACTTATCTGCCATTGCCCCCCAAAATTCCATAATAAGAAGAGAGAAAACTGTCCCAGCCAGAGTAATTACCATATAAGTTACATAATTAAATTCGAGATATCTAAGCAGATACACTGCAAATAATGGAGAGGCTATAGAGGATGCAAAAGCAAATATCGCCCTAAAAACTGTAAATTTACCAAAATTAGTTTTTCTTCCATTAAGCAAAAATTGTGTGAAGGAAAAATAGTAACTTTTTCTAAGCTTAATTTTTGGTTCATATTGTTTTTTAAAAATTGTCCACGAGATAAATCTTGATACCAATGCAAGTGAGAACAGAATGATAAATCCAAACATTACCAAACCTTTTTCTTTAAAATTATCTAAAAAGAAAGCTGCTGCAAGAGCTAAAACAACAGCAACAAATCCTAAAATAAAATTTCTTTTTGAAAACCACCTTCCCCTGTGTTTTTCACTGACTAAATCTCCTGCCCAGGAAAACCATGCAGGGGCTCCAAGATTAGAGAAAATTACATAAAATGAAAAGGCGATTAAGAACATGAGAGGTAAAAAGTCAGTTATAATTCCCTTATAAAATAAAAAAGCAATCAGGATTAATGGTAGCCACATGAGAAATTCAAGCAGAACTGCTCTTAGAATTATTTTTTTTCTTGAATATTTTTCAATTAATCTTGAGCCAAAAATTTGGCTTAATGGACCAAGTAAACCAGAGATGGAAGTTAACATTGCCACTAACGAACTGCTTATATTAATGGCTATTGCAAAAGGAGAGATATAATGGTCACCAAAGGCGCTTTTAGCAGAAGCAAAAACACCTTCTTTAATGCTATACTCTCTTCCTTTGTATTTCAAATTTCGTATCTTTCTGCCGTCCAGTACCTGTTCTTCTTTCACCATCTTTTATTAAATAGCAATCTTGACATGAAAAATAGAATAGCATTAATAAAAGTTGTGAAAATATAATAGATTACAGGAAAAATAGCCCTACCAGGATTCGAACCTGGGTCTCCGGAGCCAGAATCCGAAATTCTTGACCACTGAACTATAGGGCTTTAAAATATATCTAAAAAAGAGTATAAAAAACTACCTGACACTAAATTTAAATACTCTTGTTTTTTAGAATTAGAATGGAAGAAAAAGAAATTGGAACTGTTTCCAGTTATTTCAACCATGTGAACGTAGCTGCTATAAAACTTTCCGGAACTTTGAAAGTTGGTGATAAGGTACATATAAAGGGACATACAACTGATTTTGAACAAAAAGTAGGAAGTATGCAGATAGACAGGAAGGATGTAAAGACAGCAAAAAAAGGTGATCACATAGGAATTAGTGTTTCTGAGAAAGTAAGACCTAATGACAAAGTTTTCCTTGTGCGATAAGGATTCTGGATTGGTATGAATAATGGGAGCAAAAAAGCAGATCCATAAAAAACTTAAAAAACATGTTCCTAAAGGATTTCACAAAGCCCAAAAAATTACCTCCTTTAAATATCCAAAATTGTTTTTGTTTATTTTGTTTATTTTTTTAGCATATTATATTTTTAGTCAGAAAAGGGTTTCGGATTTTGTGTTAAATCTTGATAATCTTAGTTACTTTGGGATATTTGTTGCTGGTATTTTTCTTGCATTTGGTTTTTCCGCACCCTTTAGCGTTGGGTTTTTTATTACATCACAACCAGAAAATTTAATTTTAGCGACGTTAATAGGGGGGTTTGGTGCTATGATGGGAGATATGGTTATTTTTAAGACAATAAAATTTTCATTTATGAATGAATTCTTGGAACTGAAAAAAACCAAAGCAGTAAGATATATAAGAAAAATAATATCCAAGAATAAACATATTCTGATAAAGCATTATTTATTGTATGTTTTTGCTGGGATTATGGTTGCAACTCCTTTACCAGACGAAGTAGGGGTTTCAATGCTCGCAGGACTTACCACTATAAAACCCAAAATATTGGCTGCAGTTGCTTTTATTCTTCATTCATTGGCGATCTTTTTGATTTTGTATTTTAGCATAATAATATAAACAAAATTCTTTTAAACACCACTCTTCTAAATTAATTGTTAGCCCCTGTAGTCTAGAGGCCAAGGATACCACCCTCTCAATTGCTGAGATTTGATCGACGAGATAAAAATCTCTGTCCTCTTAGGGAAAGCATTATTCGGTTAGTTTAGGGTTGTGAATATTTCACAAGGAGTACGGTGGCGACCCGAGTTCGAATCTCGGCGGGGGCATTTTGTATTTCAAAATCTTTTTAAATGAATTTCTCTAAAGGTTTATTATGAAACGCTCATCTAGAAGGTGGAAAAAGAAAAGGCAGATGCGCTGGAAGTGGCAGCGCAAAAGACTTAGAAAGGAAAAACGCAAAAGAAAACTGAGAAGAGCAAGAAGTAAATAGAAGATGTATTTCTAAGATAATAATCTTTATAAGTTTCCTTATTGGTATCTTACCATGGCAGGGGGGTTAAGTGAAATCTGGACAGAAAAGTATCGTCCCAGCAAGTTCTTTGAAGTTGTTGGACAAATTGATGTTTTAAGGAGAGTTGAATCTCTTACAAAATCATTAAACATTCCGCATTTGTTATTTGCGGGTCCGGCAGGAACAGGTAAATCTACTGTAGCATTAATAATTGTAAAAGAACTTTTTGGGCAAAACTGGAGAGAAAATTATCTTGAACTTAATGCAAGTGATGAAAGAGGGATAAATGTTGTAAGAGAAAAAGTAAAAAATTTTGCAAGAACAAAATCTCTAGGAAATGTAAGTTTCAAAGTTATTTTTTTGGATGAGGCTGATGCTTTGACTCCTGAAGCGCAACAGGCACTAAGGAGAACTATGGAAAATTATTCAACAACATGCAGATTTATTCTTTCATGTAATTATTCAAGTAAAATTATTGATCCTATTCAGTCAAGATGTGCAATTTTTAGGTTTAAACTTCTGGAAAAGAAAGATATTGAAATTTATCTGAACAGAATTTCAGGAAGGGAAAATTTAACTTTAAGGCCGGAAGCAGTAGAAGTAATCTATGAAGCAAGTGAAGGGGATTGCAGAAGGGCTACTAATTTATTGCAGTCAACTGCTGCAATTTCTCCGATAATAAGTTCCGAGCTTGTTTCAACAATAGTTTCAAATGCCAAACCAAAAGATATCCGGGTTGTTCTTGATTATGCAGTATCAGGGGATTTCCAAAAATCAAGAGAGAAACTTCTTGATATCATGCTCAGAGAAAGCATTTCAGGGCAGGATGTTATTAAAGCTATACAAAAAGAAATCTGGAATCTTCCTGTAGAACCGGAAATAAAAGTTAAACTGACTGAGAAAACAGGAGAGGCTGAATTCAGGATTGTTGAAGGCTCAGACCCATTTATTCAGTTGCAGGCTCTTTTAGCAAGTTTTGTGCTTGCTGGTTTAGGAAAAGCGTGATATGGAAATAGAAAAAAGAACGAGGTGGGATGGAAGTTCAAAAACCTATACCTTAGATTGCAATAATTGTGAGTGGTATCGTAGAATAGGAAGAAGAGAGTTATGTGGTTGGGGGATAGCTTTTAAGTATTTAATAAGGACTAACAATTCAAGAAGATGTGAAATCAAAAATAGGGGTGCTCCAGAAAATCAATCAATAAAATATTTAGACAAATTATTAGAAAATGCCATGGACTGAAAAATATAGGCCAAAGTATTTTGAAGAAGTTAGAGGGCAAGAGGAAGCCATAAAAAAAATCAGGGATTTTTATGACAATTTTGATAAATCTGGGAAAGGTGGAAAAGGAAAAAAAGCAATGATTCTTCATGGTCCACCGGGAACAGGAAAGACAACTTTGGCATATGTTCTGGCAAATGAAACTGATTTGGAAATATTTGAACTTAATGCGTCTGATTTTAGAAACAGAGACAAGCTAAGAGAAATTTTAAAACCCGCAACAGAGCAGAAATCTCTGTTAAAAAAAGGAAAGATTATTCTTGTTGATGAAGTTGACGGGATTTCTGCATCTGATTGGGGCGGACTTGCAGAGTTATTATCTTTAATTGAAACTACAAATTATCCAATCTTTTTGACTGCTAATGATGTCTGGGATAAGCAATTAAGTCCTTTAAGAAGAAAATCAGAGATAGTTCAACTGAAAGAGATTCCTTATAGTGTTATAAAAAATGTTTTGATTTCAATTTTAAGGCAGGAGAAAGGATTTATTGATAATGAAATACTGACAGGAATTGCAATAAAATCAAAAGGAGATTTAAGAGCAGCGATAAATGATTTACAGGTAGCTATTGGTATGGAAGATCCTTCTAAAGTTTTAACGAGCGAGAGAGACAAACAGACAGATATTTTTAATGCATTAAGATTAATCTTCAAGGAAAAAGCAACAACAAGAACTCTTGGAATATTTGATGATGTAAAAATGCCTTTGGATCAGATAATTTTATGGGTTGAGGAAAATATTCCAGCAGAATATCAGGGAGAAGAGCTTGCAGGGGCTTTTGATTCCTTAAGTAAAGCAGATTTATTCAGAGGAAGAATATACAAACAGCAGTATTGGAGATTTTTAGTTTATGAAAATATATTTCTTAGTTATGGTATTGCGGCAAAGAAAAATCCCGATAAAATTTATAAGGGATTTACAAGTTATAAAAAGCCAACAAGAATTTTGAAGATGTGGATGAATAATCAAAGAACAGTCAAGAAAAAATCCATTGCACAAAAATATGCCAAATATGTTCACATAGGAGAGAAAAGAGCGATGAATGAATTTCCATTGATAAGTAAAATCATAAAATCAAATCCAAAAATAAGCAAAGAGTTAAAACTGGATGAAGAAGAAATTGAATATTTGAAAAGTTTTGATTAATCCCGATTAATCTTAACCGAGAGGAATCAGTTTTGAAATTAGAAATTCTCCGTCTTTGGTTGAATAGATGGGAATTTGCTCTTCCTGATATGAAACCACTACTTCATACAATTCCCCTATATCTGAAACAGAGATTAATTCAACTTCTGTGGAGTTAAGGAAATCAGTAACTTTTTCTCCAATTTCCTTTGCAGAGACAATATTTTTTTCTGCTCCTAGGCCAGAAAGGTTAAGAATTAAAAATGTTAGGAATAAAACACCCAAGGCAAATGTTGAGATAATCCAGGGATTCTTTTTTATTTTCTTGGCAAAATTCCCGGAAAAAAATCCCCGCATTTTTATTTTTGTAATATCATTATTTTTTCCAGCCATTTTCTAAAAAGTAAAAGGGCATTTAAAAAAGTTTGTGAAATAAAGGTTATAGAAGAATTTTTATATTCTGAACACCTTATTTTTCAAATGGGCTTGAATATTAGTGAAATTATCCCACGTAAGACAATCCAAATTTCTGATTTAAAAGGCAAGATAGTCTGTGTTGATGCATTTAATATTTTGTATCAATTCCTGTCTTCAATCAGGCAGATAGATGGAACTCCTTTAATGGACAATAAAAAAAGAATAACAAGCCATTTATCAGGGATTTTTTACAGGAATATTAATCTTATTTGTGAAGGGATGAGATTAGTTTATGTTTTTGACGGAGAGGCTCCTGAACTTAAATTTAAGACTTATGAAAAGAGAACAAAAGGAAGGGAAATTGCTAAAGAGAGATTTGAAACAGCTAAACAGATGGAAGATATTGAGAAAATGAGGAGATACAGCAGTCAGTTAACAAGGCTTAATGATGAAATGATTGAAGAAAGCAAAGAACTTTTAGAGGCAATGGGAATCGCAGTTGTACAGGCTCCGGGAGAAGGGGAGGCAGAAGCAGCTTATCTTTGCAAGGTTAAAAGAGAAGTTTTTTCAAGTGTCAGCCAGGATTATGACAGTTTGCTTTTTGGTTCTTCAAGGCTGATTAGAAATTTGACTTTAGCCAAAAAGAGGAAGACTTTCTCGGGATGGACAGAGGTTAAGTTGGAATTAATAGAGCTGGAAAGAGTTTTAAATTCTTTAGGAATAAATTTGAATCAGTTAATTTGTCTTGGAATTTTGGTTGGAACAGATTACAACCCCAAAGGTATTCCTGGAATCGGACAAAAAAAAGCATTGCAAATTGTCCAGAGATATAAAAAACCAGTTTTAATTTTCAAAAGTGTTGAAGAACAGATACTTTCTCTTAATGAAGAGGACAGATTTGACTGGAAAGAAATCTTTGAATTATTTCATAAGGCAAAAGTAAAAGATGCGGATTTTAAATTTCAAGAAGTTGATGAGAAAAAAATTAAAAAAATCCTTGTGGATGAACATGATTTTTCTGAAGAAAGAGTTGAAAAACAACTTGCAAGGATAAGAGAATATAAAGAAAAGAGCAAACAAAAAGGATTGGATAAATGGTT
>CAZRCO010000002.1:15898-31531 GCA_964598635.1 Candidatus Woesearchaeota archaeon
CAAGGATAAGAGAATATAAAGAAAAGAGCAAACAAAAAGGATTGGATAAATGGTTCTGAGTTTTAATTTTAAAAGATTAAATAACCTTAGGTTTAATTAATTTAATAGGAATTTAATATTGGTCTCTCAATATTTCGTAAAAGTCTCTAACAAAATCCGTGCGTCCTTTTGCACGAGCATGTAAGCTTCTTCTCCAAAGAATTACTCCCCCAAATATTCCTTCAGAAGTGTGTAATCTAATCCTTCTTCTACCCTGATAATAATCTGCTTTGCCAGTTTCTCTTTGTCTGAATGTTTCTTTATTGGAATAAAGAGGTCTATCCCTGCTGTCATTCAAAAAATGATGTTTTGCTGTAGCTCTTATGTTACTTTTCACATCTTCATTAAGGGTTATATTTGCTACTAATTTTGCCAAATCCCCTTTTTCCTTTATGTGTACACCCTTTAGGATTTTCATAATTTTTAGAAAAATTTTTTATTTATAAAGTTTACTATTTTTGTACTATTTAGAAGTAGCAACAATATCCTTCTTAACCTTGATATCTTTGCATTTTTCTTGCAATTTCTTGCAGTTCTGCCTGTAATGTTCTGACTCTTTGTTCAGCTCCCCTTACACCCTTAGCAGCCATCATCTGCTGTTTTTGCAATTCTCTTTCTTTTTGTGCAGCAAGCATTTGTAAATGACGAGTCATTTTTTGATATTTTTCCTCTTGTTGGCGTTGTTGCATTCTTTCTGCCTCTCTCTGTTTAAGTTCTTCTAATCTTTTAGCCTCTATCTCCTCCCTTTGCCTTGCTAATTCATCTTTTTCAGCTTGCTTCTTTTGCTTTAATCTTTCTTTTTCATCTATTCTTTCCTCCCTTCTTCCTTTTCTTAATCTTGCTCTTTCATCTGCCAGTCTCTGCCTCCTTCTTATAGCTGCTAATTCTTCTTCAAGCCTTGGTTGAGCCTTTTCTTTGGTAACCCATTCTTGCCTTGGACCTGAAAAAGTCCAGGGGCGACTTTTTCCTCCCCCCTTTCCCTTTTTCCATCTCCTTAGCAAAAGCCCTATCACAATTAAAACAACTCCAATAACAAAGGCAGCACCTTTTTCATAGATTAAATTAGTAAAAGTAACTACAATAAATAAAGCTCCAAGAATCAGCAAAACATTATAAAAACGAATTTTCCTGGATAACCAAATAATCCCAACTAAAATAATAATTGGCAAAACAATATATAATATTTCACTTGAAATTCCAATATCATAGAAAAAACTTTCAAAATTTAAATCACTTCTGTTTATCCAGTAAACTGCTAATGTCGATAATGCCAGAGCCACAACTCCTGCCATAGCTTTGTTTGGCTCCCCATATTTACTTTTGAAGATTCTGGATAAAGAAAAAAAGGAGAAAGCAAAAATGATTATGAATAAAACTGCCAAAGTCATTACCGTAGGATCAATACTATACAAAAGATCAGTTATAGAAAAACTCCCGTAAAATTGGGCACTTACAAAATTAATTAAAAATATGCCTAAGACAAGAATTAATAATAAGCTCTTTTTTTGCATGTTTAAATTAGCCTTCGGGTTTTTATAAAATTATCTGTATTATATTCCAAAGATTTAATTACTCTTTTTCTTTCATTTTTTTATGTCCACGTTAAGAGATAATTTTCATTCATTTGATATTTTAGGAAATATTGCTATTGTAAAATTTTCTAAAGGAACCAAAGTTAAAGATAAAAAGGAATTTGCTAATAAAATCCTGGCTAATAATAAATCAATCAAAACTGTTGTTGAAAAGGCTGGAAAGTTTTCCGGAAGATTAAGGAAACAGAAGACAAAACATCTGGCAGGGGAAAAAACAAAAGAAGCTTTATACAAAGAAAATGATTGCATTTTTAGGTTTAATATTGACTGTTGTTATTTTTCCTCAAGATTAAGCAATGAGAGAAAGGAAATTGCTTCCCTAATAAGACCTAATGAAACTGTTTTAGTTATGTTTGCAGGTGTTTCCCCTTTTTCAATTGTTATAGCAAAAAATTCCAAAGCAAAGAAAGTCTATTCTAATGAAATTAACAGAGAAGCTAACAAATATGCAACCCTGAATATTGAACTGAACAAAGTTAAAGACAAAGTGATTTTATTGCCTGGAGATATAAAAAAAATTACAGGAAAACTTTTAGGGCAAAATGAGAAATTTGATGTTATTGTAATGCCACGCCCTCAATTAAAAGATATTTTTTTAGAGCAGGCGTTTGCCTTATCACGAACAGAGAAAACAGGGAGGCTAGGAACAAGGATTTATTATTATGATTTCTGTAGTATTGGCGGGATTGATGGTATTATTAAAAAAATAAAAGAAGAAGCTAAAAAAGCAAAAAAGAAAATTAAAATTCTAAACATCAAAAAAGCAGGCGAGATTGCCCCATATAAAATCAGATTAAGAGTGGATTTTAAGATTTTATCTTAAGAAATGATAAAGATTTATAAAATATAATACCCTGTTTTTGTTATGAAGAAAGAGGTAATATTTTTCCTGTTTATCCTTTCCTTGGGATTAGTTTCAGCAACATCTGTTTCAGATGATTTGCATTTAAATATACAAACAGTTGATGCTTCAGGAAATATAATTACAGGAACTTTTAATTTTGTTTTTAATGTTACGAATTCTTCTAATTGCAGTGATGTAAGCAGTGTTATTTACTCTAATTCGACATCTTTAACAACAGATTCTAGAGGAATAATAAGCTATTATCTGCCTGATGTTAATTTAAGTTATGAGGAACAATATTGGCTGTGTTATTACCGAGACGGAAGTTTAAAAAGTACTTTTAGAATGTCAAGAGTTCCTTATTCTTTTAGAGCAAAAAACACAACCTTAAGTGGCGTAGAAGTTGATAAAAACTTGGATATGGGAAGTTATAATATTACAACGTTGGGAAGTATTGGAATAGGGACAACGAGTCCAAGAGCTAAATTTGACATCATGGGAGGAAGTTTTTCCAACCCCATATATAGTCAGGGGCATGTATTTGATTTTGATAGTGCAACTGGAATTAATCCAAATAGATATTTTAAATACACGTCACAAAACACAGCAGCTTATGCTGGACTTCTAACTATACAAGGGCATACTACAAGTGATGATAGTGTAGACCCAAATAGTATCATTTCTCTACAGCCAAGTGGTGGAAATGTCGGCATTGGCACAACGGATCCAAGTGCAAAATTAGAAGTGAATGGGACGGTATTAAGCACAAGAAGCGATAGTCCTTCATTCCTCGCAAAATCACAATTTCCTAATATTGCATTTCATTCATTAGACACAGGCGCAACTAAGAGATTATGGCTTGGGACTGATTTTAATGTTGTGGATAGATTATTATGGCAAAGGAGAGCACAAGACAATACATGGGAAGCTGATTTAATGAGTTTGGATATTACGAATGGAAGGCTCGGCATAGGAACAGCAAATCCAACTCAAAAATTAGATGTTGCAGGAGCAATTCAATTAAGTGACAATTCTGGCTCAGATGAAGCTGGAACAATAAGATGGACTGGAACAGAGTTTCAAGCTTATAATGGAACCGCCTGGAACACCTTTGGAACTACAGGAGGAGGCGCGAGTATATGGAGTCAAAGCGGAAGTGACATTTATTATAACAATGGCCTCGTTGGAATAGGGACGACGAGTCCTCAAACGCCACTTCATGTTTATGGAATATCTTCAACTGGTGCAGGGATTAGATTGGAGTCCAGTTCTACTGCTGGGCAACAATATGGATTTATAGGTTCTACAGATGCGATGCATATGACCGAAAATCTTTATTGGAATGGAACAGGCTGGCGTTCAATTGAGGCAAATCATTCTACGAGTATTATACAAACTTCTGGGATAGGTGGATATATTTTCCGATTAGCGACAAATTCTACTCCTATTACTTCTGCGAATCAAACTTCTTCTTTTAATTTTCCTTTTTCTGTTACTAATGATGGCAACGTCGGCATCGGAACAAGCAGTCCTGATGAATTATTACATATTCAGAAAAGCGGGATAGTTAATGCTAAAGTTGAAAGCACAGATAATTATTCTACAGTAATACTTGATGCGGGGAATACGGGAGGTGTTGCTTGGGCATTAATGAGTGGTTATCCAAATGCAGGGGATTTCAACATTAGGGAAACAGGAGTAGGGAATTATTTAACGATAAAGAAAACAACAGGCAACGTCGGCATCGGAACAACTTCGCCACAAAATTCCTTAAATGTTATTGGAGATATAAATGCAACGGGGTTAATTTATGGAGATGGAAGTCAGTTGACTGGAATTTCTTTTACAGAATCAGACCCTCTTTGGACTGCTAATCAATCTTTATATGTTAGAAGAAATACATGGACAGATATAAATAATTATCCTTCTGCCTGTTCTGCTGGTTATTATGTTACTGGGATTGGTGATACTTTAACTTGTACTGCTGACCCTCTTGACACAATTGCAGAATGGCAGTCTTTATGTACAGATTGTGTCGGCAATTCTGACTTAGCCGCAAACAGTGTTGATTTAACAAGCGATGCCCTTAGTTCTGCCTATGCAGGTGCTGGGTTGACAGGAGGAGGAACTTCTGCTCTTGCTGTTGGTGGTGGAACCTGTATAACCTCTAATGCTGATGATGTTGCTGTAACAGCTAATTGTATTGGAAATACTCAATTAGCTTATGATACAGGACAATCTTTGACAACAAGTAGCTCACCAACATTTGCTGGGCTGACTGTTACAGACAGCTGTATGTGGCATTACATTGATAATCCCCCTACCGGTTGGTTGGCATCCAAGACAAGCGGATGGACGGCCGATAAGTTTTGTACACCAAACGAAGGCGATACTCCTGTTTTTGAGATAGATTTTTCCAGTGCGGTGCCCACAGGAACAAAAGCAGTGCGAGTATTACTGTATCAGACGGGCACCATCAACAACATCTATTGGCGAAAAGCTGGTGATACCAATATTGCAAACACTCCTCATGCAAGCGGGGAATATTCCCACACCATTTTTGGTGGACATGACGATAGGGCACAAGCAGTTATCTGGCTGTCTGCCAGTTATAAGGCACAATTCTCGACAGTCACCACAAGCCAGGGTATGTATGTTGCCTATCCGATGGAGTATTGTAAATAATTACAAAATAAAAGTCTGGAAGTTGGGATGAAATATATCCTTAGTGTTAAAACAGAGAATTTATTTGAAAAAAATTTTAATTAACTTTATTAATAATAATTCTTTAAATTATATATGAATAAAAAGAGGGTGAAATTTTGGATTATTTTATCAACTGTTTTTTTATTAGCAATGTATTTTCTTATATCTGTAAATGCTGACAGTATTTTCATAGATTATGGCGGAAGTGAGGAAACGGGCGGAAGTTCTGGAGGATATGAAGAGGGATTTTTTGGAAGTGAAGAGGCCCCTCCTGAAATTCCTTCACAGCCTTCAAGCGGAGGAGGTGTACCATTAAAAGGTTTCACAATAGATAAAAATTTAATTCATATTAAGATAAAACAAGGAGAAACTAAGAGAGAACTCTTGGAAATAATAAATACAGGACAATATGATTTGGATATTAATATAACTCCTGAAGAACATTTAAGGAAATTAATGCTCATTAGTGAAGAATATTTTTCTTTATTTTCCGGGAAATCTAAAGTTATTTTTATAGATTTTTTTGCAAAAGAAAATGAGATTCCTGATGCATATGCAGGCAGAATTTTCGTTGAAGGTGATGGAGTAAAAAAGGTAATTAATGTTATCATTGAAGTAACGGAAAAAGAGCCTTTATTTGATTTGATAGTTAATGTTCTCCCGGAAAAAGTTGGCAGAGGGAAAAATGTAAAGGCAAATATAAAAATATTAAATCTGGGGGATTTAGAGAACGTAGATGTATTTTTACATTATTCAATTAGGGATCTTGAAGGCAATGAGTTAACATTTAAGGAAGAGAGTATAGCAATTGTTGATAAACTTGATATTACAAGAGAATTAAAAGTGCCTGAAGATGTTCCTTTTGGAAAATATATGTTTTATACGAAAGTCTCATACAATGATGTGACAGCTGTAAGTACAGATTTATTTGAAGTTGTTGAAAAGCCCCCCATCACTGGAAGTGATATTTTTGGAAAATTAATCTTTTATTTAATATTAATAATATTAACATTGGGTGTTTCAATTGTAATAGTTTTAATTGTCCGACATTTTAAAGAAGAATAATTTTAAATAACCTCTATCTTGATTAGGAATATGTTAATCGGATTAGTAGGAAAACCTTCTGTGGGAAAAAGCACTTTTTTCAAAGCTGCGACTCTGGCAGAAGTTGAAATTGCTTCTTATCCTTTTACAACAATAAAATCAAATCATGGTATAGGTTATGTTAAAATTGATTGTATTGATAAAGAATTTGGTCCGAATGTACAATGTCAGCCAAACCATGGTTTTTGTATTAATCATAAAAGATTCGTTCCTGTTGAATTAATGGATGTTGCCGGTCTTGTGCCAGGGGCAAGTGAAGGAAAAGGACTGGGAAATAAGTTTTTGGATGATTTAAGACAGGCAGATGTTTTTATTCATATTGTGGATGCTTCAGGAACAACTGATGAAAATGGAAAGCTTCTGCCAGCGCAGGAAAATTATGATGTTTCAAAAGATGTAATTTTCTTAGAAGATGAGTTAAATAAATGGTATCATAATATTTTTTTAAAAGTTTGGAGGGGTTTTGCAAGAAAAACAGAAATAGAACTTGGAAGCACAGGAAATTTTTCAGAAGCTGTTGCAAAACAATTCTCCGGATTAAAAGTTAATGAAGAGCAGGTTAAAAAAGTTTTAAGAAAACTTAATTTTTCTCAAAAAGCCAGTGAATGGAGTGAAAAAGAAATTAAGAAGTTTACATCAGAACTTAGAAAAGAGAGCAAGCCCATGATTATTGCTGCGAATAAAGTTGATACTGAGAAAGGAAGAGAGAATTATGAAATGCTTGTTAAGAAATTTCCTGAATTGATAATTATCCCCTGTTCTGCAGATTCTGAACTTGCTTTAAGAGAAGCTGGTAAAGCGGGTTTAATAGAATATATTCCTGGAGAAAAGGGTTTTAAAATTTTGGAGGGAAGCAAGGTAAATGAAAAGCAAAAAAATGCATTAAAAAAAATAAGAGAAAAGGTTTTGGATATTTTTGAGCATGGAACAGGAGTTCAGGAGGTTTTGAATTATTCTGTTTTTTCTTTATTAAAATATATTGCAATATTTCCAGCAGGAGCAACTAAACTTAAAGATAGTAAAGGACATATACTCCCTGATTGTTTCCTGCTTCCCCAAGGAAGCACAGCTCTGGATTTTGCTTATTATTTGCATACAGATTTTGGACGGGGTTTTATTAAAGCAATAGATGCGAGAACAAAAAGAGTTTTAGGCAAAGATTATCAACTGAAACACAGAGATGCTCTTGAAATTGTGATAAAATAGGAAAGGGGTTATAGTAAATAAAATTAAATCTTCATTTTCCTTCCATCATAAGCAAGAATAATTCCAGGATGCTTTTTTTTAAAGATCTTTTCTTCCCTAATAGTTTCTTTACCCAAATGAGTGAAAATTACCTTATTTTTCTCTATACCAGCTTTTTTACACCAGTTTATCTGAGTTGTAATCCGAGCATGCCCGAAAAATTTAACTTGTTTGCCAATAACTTTTCTTCTAACAAGATTTGCTCTTATTGATGAACCATCTCCTATATAGTAATCTATATTTCTTAGGATTTTATTTTTGTTAATTATATCCACAACGTCCCCCGTGTAAATTATCCTCTTTTTAATGCCCTCTTTGTTAACAGAAATTTTAAATCCGACTCCAGGGCATCTTATAGAATGAATCACTCTAAATGGTGAAATTGAGAATGGTCCTAACCTGAATTTTTTGTTTGATTTAATAACTCTTGGATTTTCCGGTTTGAATTTTCCATAATCAAGTGTTTCTTTAGTCAAATAGACTGGTATTTGGGTTTTGATACCTTTAATACTTTTAGGATTTTTTACTGTCCATACATAATGGTCGGGATGAGCATGCGTGATAATGATTGCATTTGGTTTTAATCTTTCCAAAGTATATTTTTGGAGAGTTCCGTAATCAATTAGTAATTTAAATTTTTTATATTCTATTAAGAGAGAAGAATGATATTTGTGTTTTTTTGAATATTCCTCTATTTCACCTCTTGTTCCCAAGAACGTTAGTTTTATATCAGCCATTATTACTTTGATTTTTTGGTCATTGCTTTGGGTATTTCTATATGGAGTCTTCCTTTATTAAAATCTATCCTGGCTTTTTCAGGATTAACTTCAGGCAATGTTGTTGTATAATTAAAAGCTCTAGAAGCCCTTTCTTCATGAAAGAAATCCCTTTTTTGTACCCTATTCCTTTCTTTTTTCTTAGCTTTTATCACCACACTTCTTTTACCGATGTTTATATGTATATCTTCTCTTTTAAATCCAGGCAATTTAAAATCCAACACAATTTCTTTTGAATTGTTTTTCATGAAATATAAAAAGATCAAAAACTTTTAAATTTTTCTTTTAATTAACACAGCTATTTTTTTAAAATCTGTTTTAAACTTTTGTCTTATCTTGGAAAACCTCATTGCTGCTGCAGGATGGTAAGTTTTTATGTATATGGCATTTATTCCTTTGATTTGAGAAGCTTGTTTAGGAACCTGCCATGCCACTTCTCCCAACAAAATAATTATTTTGGGTTTTATTGTTTTAATTTGCTCAATTAAAAATGGCATAAAGAATTCAATTTCTTTTTTTGTTGGTTTCCTGTTTTTGGGGGTTTTGCATTTTACAACGTTTGTTATGTATATCTTTTTCCTATTAATTTTATTTTCATTCAGAATTTTATTAAGATATTTCCCTGATTTTCCCACAAACGGCTTTCCTTGTTTGTCTTCTTCTTCACCCGGATTTTGTCCTATTAACATAATTTTTGCTTTTGAATTTCCTTCACCAGGAACAACCTTGGGGGTTTTGCAGAGAGGATATTTTTTACATTCTCTTTTTATTTTTTTGTTAAGATTTTTTATATCCATTAATAATATTTATAAGTAATTAATATTTTAATTATTTATGCTTGGTGGAAAAAGAGGAAAAGAAGTTTTGAAGTTATCAAAAAAAGTCGTGACATGGTTAAAACCCCTTTCTAGAAGAGTAATGGTTGTTGGAAGCATAAGAAGGAAAAAACCCAATCCAAAGGACATTGACGTTGTTTTGATTCCAAAAAACAGGGAGAAACTCGAAGAGTTCATGAAGAAGAAAGGGAGATTTGCTCAGGGAGGAGAGCATGAATCTACTTGGAAGATTGGTAGGATTAAGGTTGAATTATATTACACTATTCCTAAAGAATGGGGAGCTGCTTTATTAGCTTATTCAAGTAAACCCGGTTCTGGTATTGGACTTAGAATGGTAGCTAAAAGAAGGGGCTATAAATTAAATAATCATGGTTTGTTTAACGTTAAAACAGGAAGAAGAATTGCAGGAAAAACAGAAAGAGAAATTTACAAAGCTTTAGGAAGGCCGTATAAAGAACCTGAGAACAGATAAAAATAAAAACTAATTTTAAAAGAATTAAATATCAAATAAAATGAGATACGAATTTGCACCAGATTTGCAGAAAATTGCAGAGGAAATTTCAAAGTTTCTTTTTCCATATGTTAGAATTGAAAGGGTAAAATGTTTCAGAAGCTATGGAACAAGTTCAAGGAACACGGTTGCAAGGTGTCATGCGCTTGGAAAGTTGTTACAAAAGGCAATTGGCATTGATGCTGTTTATGCACTTGAATTTATTTCAGAGAGATTTGACAAACTTGATGAAGAGGAGAAAATTAAAGTAATCTTGCATGAACTTATGCATATTCCTAAAAGTTTTGGAGGAGGATTTAAGCATCATGATTTTGTTTATGACAGAAACATAAACAAGTATTATAAAGAATATAAAAAAAGAAAAGATGGAAATAGAAATTAAAGATAAGAAGAATTTTGAAATTGATGTAAAAAAATGTGGTTTGTTTGGTATGGTGCGAGGATTAATGTTTCGCCGACGAGAAAAAGCACCCGCGCTTTTGCTTTTTGATTTTAAGAAACCTAAAAGATTAAAGATACATTCTTTTTTTGTTTTCTTTTCTTTTGTTGCTTTATGGTTAGATAGTAAAAATAATGTCATAGAATCTCGGATTGTAAAACCTTGGAATTCTTTAACTCTGCCTAAAAAAAGATTTTCAAAATTAGTTGAAATTCCAATTAATAAAAAATATGACAATGTTATTAAAATTCTCGTCGGAGATGGAAAGATTTAAATATGAATTATCTTTAATTAATACATAATAAAAATTTTAAAAGGAGGTAAAAAATGGGTAGAGTTGTTGTAAGAAATGTTGTTAAAAGAAAACCAGGACATCTTTATTATGTTGATGGACAGGGGAATGTATGTGAGGCAGTAATGGCACGTGGCGGAAGGAGAAAGAAAAAAGCAAAGAAGAAACCTGCTAAAAAGAAAGCAAAGAGAAAGCCAGTTAGAAAGAAGAGAAGAAGGTAAATTTTAATTTTTTTGTTTTTATTTTTTATTATTTTCAATTAATTTAGCCATCCAGGGAAATCTGAATTCAAGAGTTTTGTTAAGTAATTGGAGGGGGTATTTTTTATCTTGTCTTAATTCAGGACTTTGATGAGCAGAGTATAGTTCTCTTACGTAAAATGCTTCTGTTAATGCAGAAGCTGCCTTTGGTGTTAAGTATGATATATATTTTCTCAAATCTGAGTATCCTTCTTGTTGGTTGATTGTTTCCATATAATTTACATATTCATCTAGATTTCCTCCAAAAAAGGCATTTTTGTGTGTATGAAAAATATCAGGGATTCTTAGAAGATGTACTTTTTTCAATTGTTCTTCATCATTTTTTAGAAGTTCATATCTTATTTTATAGAATTTGTCATGATCTGATGCAAATATGATGTCTGCCTGTTCTGCTAGCTCTCTTGTGAAGGAGGTTCGTTTATCTCTTTCTCCGATCGGATAAACATCTAATCCAGCAGATTTAATCTCTATTTTTGGTGTGTTAGCATATTTATTTTTAAGAAATTCTTCTATTACTTGGCTTCTTGAAGCATTTAATCCGCAAACAACGTATATTAGTTTTTTCATTTTAGGCGAATTTGCAAGAAAAAATGGTTTTATAAATCTAACTTTAATCCTGTATAAAAACTCCAGGGCTTCTGTGCATTGTAATTTGCCTGTGTATATAAGAATACTGCTCTATCTGATTCTCCGCTTGCTTTAATACCCAATTGTCCGATAGCTGTTATTGGTTTTTCATTCTCAGAGCCTGTTGGAATCTGGATATGCAATGAAGTATAAGGTGAGAGTTTGAAATTCTCAAACATTTTGAAAAAATGGAATAATGGAGGAAACTCCCAAGTAGTTGAAATATTAACATTTGGTTTTTCAGAAATGTTACTGAAAAGGTTATCAACTCCAACTCTAAAGATAAGAAATTGGTCGCTGTAAGGGCTTTTTGGAACAATATATGCATCAGCAGAAAAACTATAATTCTCTTGATTAAAATTCTCAGGTATTTCTGACAGGCTTTTATTTTCTAAACCCCTTGTTTCAATAGAACCTTGTGTGTTAAAGCCCCCAATGAGATATAATCTGTTACCCTCACTTAAACAAGTATCAATCATTGGAGAATTTAAAAATAATTCAAGTTTTGTTTTATAATCAATCTCACTTCCCAGATTTTGGGGGAAATTTAGCTGTCCGCCTGCAACTATCAATGCTGAGAGAATTTTATCAGAAGGCTCTGTATTTGCTTCTACTGCTGTTTTAGGTATTGCTGAAAGAAGACGTCTGCTTGATATATCTAATGAAGCTAAAGGAAGGGTTTTTGATAAAGAAATGTAAGGAAGAAGTTTTTTTACAGGTTTTTCTAATAGTTCTTTTTCCAAACCCTGAGGGACTTGTATCTCTGTTCTTAGAATGTCTGGGTCAGCCATAATTGTCCTGTATACTGGCTGTTCAGGAAACAGACCTATATGTAAATTAGAATCTGCATTTGCTTGTTTTAGAGAACCCAATAATAATGCACTGCACAAAGCAGGAATTATTAATGCTTTTCTTAGTCTCATTAAATTTACATTTCTTATAACCTTTATAAATATATATTTATTTGGAAATATATGACTGTTATTTTAGGAATTGAATCCACTGCACATACCTTCGGGATTGGAATAGTAAAAGACAAAAAAATTCTAGCAAATGTTAAAGATACTTATACCACAGAAAAAGGAGGAATTATTCCGGTAGAAGCAGCAAAACATCACTCTAAAATTAAGAAAGAAATTTATTTTGATGCTTTAAAAGAGGCGGGAATTAAAGAAGAAGAAATACAGGGAATTGCATTTTCTCAAGGCCCGGGTTTAGCTCCTTGTCTTTTGGAAGGTATGAAATTTGCTAAGGAATTGTCAAAAAAATTAACGATACCCATTGTCCCATTAAATCATTGCATTGCTCATCTTGAAATTGGCAGTTCAATTAAAAATGGACCTGAAGATCCGGTAATGTTATATGTCTCTGGAGCAAATACACAGATAATTGCTTATGCTGGAGGGAAATACAGGGTTTTTGGTGAGACTTTGGATATTGGTGTAGGCAATTTTATTGACAGCTTTGCAAGATTGTTAGGAATTGGTTTTCCCGGGGGGCCGAAAATTCAGGAACTCGCAGAAAAGTCAAGAGCTGAAAATTATATTAAGCTACCTTATACAGTTAAAGGAATGGACATTGCCCTCTCAGGAATTTTAACAAATTTAAAACAAAAAATAGAATCAAGAAAATATTCAAAAGAAGACCTTGCATTTAGCATGCAAGAAACTGTTTTTGCAATGCTTGTTGAGACTGCTGAAAGAGCTCTTGCACATACAGGCAAAAAAGAATTGTTGCTTGGAGGAGGAGTTGCATGCAATTCCCGTTTGCAGGAAATGTGTAAAATAATGTGTGATAGTAGACTAGAAAAAACAAAATTATTCGTGCCTGACAGAAGTTTATTAGTTGATAACGGGGCAATGATTGCTTTTCTTGGAGAAATCATGTTCAATAAGGGAATTAAAGTTTCACATACAAAATTGGATAGAATTGACATAAAACCAAGACAAAGAACAGATGACGTTGAAGTTAGGTGGAGATGATTTAAAATAATAATCTTTTTATACTGTATTTTTCTAATATATTTTATGATTAAAAAGGGGGGGTTTAAAAAAAATAATTTTCGGATATATGACAAGATATTAATTCTATTAATATTATCAGTATTCTTACTTTTTTTATATTCTTTGAATGTTCCTTTATCTGCAGAAGTTCCTGCTAATACAACAGTTGATTTAAGACCTGCAGATTGGATAGGAACCACACTGCTTCGGGGTGTAACTTATGATTCAAATAATAATTTAGTTTATTTAGTTGGAGGTTCTGGAGTATTCGGAGCTTACAATGGGACTCTTAATGCAGGGGAGGTATATCCTAAAGTAATAGAAGATTTGAGAGCAACAGATACAGGAAATTGGATTGGAACCACACTGCTTCGGGGTGTAACTTATGATTCAAATAATAGCTTGATTTATTTAGTGGGAAGCAATGGCGCATTCGGAGTATATAACAGAGCAACCAATATTACAGAGGATTTGAGAGCAACAGATACAGATGACTGGATTGGGAATCAATATTTATCTGATGTAGTTTATGATTCAAACAATGGGCTTGTTTATTTGGCTGGACAGGATGGAGTATTCGGAGTATATAACAGAACAGACGGTCCAAATGGTACAACCTATAATCTGACTGGAACAGATGTAGGAGATTGGATTGGAACAAAGATCCTTAATGGTGTAACTTACGATTCAAATAATAGCTTGATTTATTTAGTGGGAAGCAATGGCGCATTCGGAGTATATAACAGAACAGACGGTCCAAATGGTACAACTTATAATCTGACTGAAACAGATACTGGAAATTGGATTGCAACAAGGAGCCTTAGTGATGTGACTTACGACTCAAACAATGACTTGCTTTATTTAGTTGGAGGTTCTGGAGTATTCGGAGCTTACAACAGAACAAATGGAACAAATGGCACCACAACCGATTTAAGAGAAACCCTTCCTGATTGGGAATGGGCTCTTGGAAATCCAGATTTTTATGACGTAACTTACGATTCAAATAATAATTTAGTTTATTTACTTGGAGAAGAGGGTGTATTCGGAGTATATAACAGAACATCTGATGTTACAGAAAATTTAAGAGCAACAAATTCAGGAGATTGGATTGGATTTTCAGAGCTTAAGGATATGATTTACGACTCAAAAAATGACTTGCTTTATTTAGTGGGTGGGAGAGCATTCGGAGCTTACAACAGAACATCAAATATTACTGAAAATTTAAGAAAGAGAAGTTCTGATGACTGGATTGGGATTACAAGAGCAATATACAAATTAACATATGACTCAAACAATGACTTGCTTTATTTTGGTGGGACTCTTGGCATATTCGGATTTTATAATAAGACTTCTAATATTACTGAAGATTTAACTGCAACCGATCCAGATAATTGGATTAAAATTGTAACCATTGAGGCTGTGACTTACGATTCAAACAATGATCTAGTTTATTTAGTTGGAAGTTCTGGAATAAGTTCTGGAATATTTGGAGCTTACAACAGAACATCTAATATTACAGAAAATTTAAATGCAACTTATCCAGATAATTGGTTTGAAATGATAAATCTTCGTGGAGTAACTTACGACTCAAACAATGAACTAATTTATTTAGTTGGAAGTGATGGAATATTTGGAGTTTACAACAGAACATCTAATATTACAGAAAATTTAAATGCAACGCATCCTTTTGGAACTGAACATCTTTATGGTGTAACTTACGATTCAAATAATAGTTTGATTTATTTAGTGGGAAGCAATGGCGCATTTGGAGCTTACAACAGAACATCTAATATTACAGAAAATTTAAATGACACAGATACTGGAAATTGGATTGGAACTAAATTTCTTTATAGAGTAACTTATGATTCAAATAATGAACTAATTTATTTAGTTGGAAGTTCTGGCGCATTCGGAGTTTATAGCAGAGCAACCGATATTACAGAAGATTTAAGAGCAACAGATACTGGAAATTGGATTAGCTCAACAAATCTTAATGCCTTAACCTACGATTCAAATAATAATTTAGTTTATTTAGTGGGTGACTATGGAAAATTCGGAGTATATAATAGGACTTCTAATATTACAGAAGATTTAAGAGAAACTCTTCCTGATGACTGGGTTGGAACTGAACATCTTTATGGTGTGACTTACGATTCAAATAATAATTTAGTTTATTTGTCGGGAGATTTTGGAAGATTGGGAGCATATAACATTTCTTCTGGCGTTACAGTAGAAATTACGCCTTCTTCTGTACCCACTCCTCCAACCCCCTCCACTCCTCCCCCAACAGTTGTTATTGGTCCGGGTCAAAAAACAACTTTTGATGTTTCAGCAGGAGTTCCTGCTACCTTAGATGTTG
>CAZRCO010000003.1:0-30598 GCA_964598635.1 Candidatus Woesearchaeota archaeon
AGTTCAGGGAGCAAGAAATATTGCAAAAGCTGCATTGAAAGCTTATTTTCTTATTCCTAAAAAATCATTCAAAAGAAAACTTTTATCTCTCCGCCCGACTGAGCCAATGATGGAAAATGTTCTGGAGTTGGCAGAAAAAGGAAAATCACACAAAGAAATTTTAAAACATTTCGATGATGCCCAGGAAAAAATAGACCAATATGTATTAAAAATTATCAGAAAAAATGATGTTATTTTTACGCATTGTCATTCCACAAATGTTTCTAGTGCTTTAATTTATGCAAAGAAACACAAAAAGAAATTTGAAGTTTACAATACAGAAACCCGCCCATTGTATCAGGGAAGAAAAACTGCAAAAGAATTAAGAAGAGCAGGCATTAAGGTTACGATGTTCATAGATTCTGCCTTAGGTGTAGCATTATCCAGGGGGGATGGAACAAAAAAGACAGATAAAGTTTTTCTTGGAGCAGATGCATTATTAAAAGATGGAATAATAAATAAAATAGGAAGTGAAGTAATAGCCCAGATAGCTGAAAATGAAAAAATTCCTGTCTATATAATTGCCGATTCCTGGAAATTCACAAACAGAAAAGTTCCTATTGAGAATAGAAAGTTAAATGAAGTTTGGGGCAAAGCCCCCAAAAATATTAGAATTAAAAATCCTGCTTTTGAATTTGTTCCCAAAGAATATATTAAAGCCATTATTACAGAAATGGGAAATTTAAGCTATGATAAATTCCTGAAAAAAATGAAATCTTTATAATAAGAAGTTAGACCACTTTCAGGGCTTTTCTGAGAACGGCGCTAAATATCATGGCAAAAATTAAATAAAACCAAAACCAGCTCAAAAAACCAAAGAATTTTGGATTTCCCATCGTAGTAAAATAATCCATAAACCACCTAAATAAAAGTATAAAAGGAACACCCGTAAATATCAGGGGCCTCATACTTAGTTTCATTGTTTTTGGAATAAATTCAAGCTGCTTTTTTTGCAATTCTGCCAATTTTTCAGGATGTTGTTTGTATTTCTTCATTTCTTCCTGGAGAATTTTCTGCTCTCCTTTAAGTTCTCTAAGGGTTTTTTGGTCTGTTGCATACTTTTGAACTAAAGTTGTAATCAAAGAAATAATAAAAACCAAAACAAGCATACCAAAAGTAATATTCAAATCCAACAGCCAGCCAAGACTTGGATCTAAAATAAAATGAATGGAATTTTTTAATGCAGGAATTTTATCCCAAAACCCGGCAATAATAATTGACAAAATCATTACAAAAAATATAGGCTTAAAACTTCCTTCTTTGTTCATTTTATTTAATCGTTAAAGCGACTTTTAAAGTCTTTTATTTACTTGGAGATGTTTTTCCGCGGTTTTATTTTCTAAATTTTTATCCTCCTACAAATTTCTTCATTGCAGGGAACATATCTGTCTGATGTTGTTGTGCAATATTCTGATAAAACTGATACATAATCATAATTACAAGTAATATAGCAGTTCCAGATACTAATGCTCCCATTAAATTAGTTATAGAAGCTAAAAAACCAATAGCTAATCCTCCCATTACAGTTAAAGGCATTACATATCTGTTAAGAATGCTTTCTAAAACTCTTTCATCCTGTCTGAATCCAGAGATTTGTAAGCCTGATGAAGCAATTTTATGCGCCTGATTTTTAGCATCCATACCAGAAGTTTTAACCCAGAATACTGCAAACAATGTTGAAAAAGCCATAAAGATTAAAGTATGAGTTATGCCCTGAAGTAAAAATCTTGGCAAAAACCCCCCCCTTATTATGAGTTCCAATAAGTTTGTTGAGCCTGCCCAAAATGACAAACCGGAAACAGCCCGTCCCTGGACAAATTGTCCTAAAATTGTAGGATGTCCAAGCCAGTTTTCCAATATTCCTCCAAAAAGTTGTAAATTGGCTATTAATGCTGCTGTCAAAATAACAGGGATTACAGAAGCATAAAAGAAAGACAATGGCCATTTTATACCATATCCTCTAAGCCTGCCAAAAGATAAAGGAATTTCCACTTTTAATGACTGTGCCCAAACCACCAATAAAAATATGCCAATTGTTACTAAGATTGCAGCTGCTGCAGATAAAAATTCTATAGGATATCTGTTGATTATCGATTGTATCAAAACAAAAACTTTTCCAGAGCAGGGAACACTTTCAAAATTTAACAGACAATTTCTTCCTTGCTGATTTATGAATTGGAATGCACTTGTGAAAAGTCTCCAACTTACACCTGCCCCTATAAACAAGCTGACACCAGATCCAAACCCCCATTTGTTTGATAATTCATCCATATAAAAAATAGCCAGTCCCCCAAGTATTAATTGCAGGATTACAATTCCTGTAAATCCCGGAGCTGCTTGCAATCCCTGCATTAAGACATATATTATAGCTTCAAATATTATAAAAAAGAAAACAAGCAGTTTTTGAATTCCTTGAAAAAACTTCTTTCCTTCACTGGTAGTCGTGTCTATATTTAATATCCCAGAACCTGTAAGCAATTGCAGAATAATAGAAGCCATTACAATAGGTCCTATACCTAACGAAATAATGCTCCCGAATTCTGTTCCAAGAATTATAGCTAGGTATTCAAATCTTGCCAATGCATTTTCAGACAAGCCGAAAAGAGGAATATTAGCAAGAACGAAAAAGGCAACAAGAATAACAATAGTCCATTTTAATTTTACTTTAAAATCTAATTTTTTTTCCTCCGGTTCCTTAACTTCGGGAATAAAATTAAAAATACTTCTAAGACTCATTTTATTTTCCAGAGAGAATAACTTCTCCGCCCTCTTTTTTAATAGCCGGAGTTTGCTTCTTTTCTTTTGCAAACTTAGGGCTTAGAGAAACTTTTCCTCCAAGTTTTTCTATTTGATCAATAACTGCCTGAGATGCAGATTTTGCCTTTATAATTAACTTGTTTCTTAATTTATATTTTTCCCGGCCCCCAAGAATTTTATAACCCTGGAGGTTAATTTCCCATTTATCTCCTGATTTTTTTCCATATTTTTCTAGATTATCCTGAATGTCCTGCAAGTTTATTCTTTTTCTTTTATCTTTCCTTGTTCCTTTACTTGTTATTCCCTGTTTTCCAAAGTATTTTCCATGGTAAAGTTTTGTTACAAGGGTTTTTTTCTGGTCTGCTCTTTTTCCAGTTCCAGCCATACCTTTTCCTCCTTTATGTCCGCTTCCTTTGCGCTTTTTTCTGGCTCCTCCTCCGTGAGTACCCATTCCTTTCCCATGCATCCGAGAAGATTTTTTCCTTTTTTTGAATTTCATTTTATCTTAACCTTAATATCCAGCCATTATAGCATCCTTTCAATTAGCTTATTTATTTCTTCTTTATTATTTCCTAAAACTCCTTTCCCAACTCCAAAATGTTTTTTGCTATCAATTCCTCCTCTTGGAGGATGTAATCTGAAGAAATTTTCTTTTTTACTTTTTCTTTTCTCCTTTAATTTTTTGTAAACCTCAGCGCTTATTTCTCCATAAGCAACAAAATTCTTTACTTTTTCTATCATCCCTAATTGTTCTTTTGATGGTTTTTCCAGAACAATACATGAATATTTTTTCCTTAACCTTAATCTGTTCAAAGTTTCATCTATCTCTTTCTTTAATCCTACTTTTCCATGAATTCTTATTATTGCTATCATTTTTTTTGATAATTTTTAAGTTGTATTTGTTTTTTTCAGAGCATCAACACATGCCTTAACTAAATTGAATGTTGTTCTTTTTTTACCAAAAGTTTTGCTATAAACGTCTTTAATTCCAACAAGAGTAAATATTTTTTTTAGTTCATTTGCAACTACTAACCCTGTTCCCTGCGGAGCAGGAATTAAGGTTATTCTTACGCCCCCCGATTTTCCAGTTACTTTGAAAGGAATTGAATGTGGCTCTGAACAAGCACAATCAAAACTTGCACATCCTCTTTTAATTTTGATAATATTTAATTTAGCTTTTCTCAATGCTTTATCTCTTGCAGGCAGAGTTTCTTTAGCTTTTCCTGTCCCAATTCCTATATGTCCATTTTCATCACCTATAATTGCCATTGCTGAAAAGGTTGGGATATTGCCTTCTTTTGTTTTTCTCTGTGTCTGACGCCATGCACGCCTTTTTCCTCCCCCGAATTTACCTTTTGACTGCCCCATAGAAATTAAATCAGTTTTAATATTCAGTAAAGAATCAACAATTTCAGCCTCAAGGATTTTTTTCCCAGAATCAAGGATTTCATCTATCTTTTTTATTTTCCCAAATTTTACCTGCCTTCCAAGTTCTGTTTTTGGATCCCAGGCGGCAACAACTTCTTTCTCCTCTTCCTTTTCTTCTTTTTTTTCTATTTGCTTTTCTCTTTCCTCTTCAAGCATTTCTTCACTAACTTCTTCCTGAGATTCTTCTTCTTTGATTCTCTCTCTTTCTTTTTTTTCTTCAGCCATTTTTTTCCTTGGTTTGTATTTGGGATTTAATTTTTTCGAATATTTTTGAAAAATCCTCTTTAAGATATTTTCCTTTTATTCTGTTCTCATCAGGAAAAACACCTTTTTCTCCTGCTTTAATCTCAATTCCTGCATCTATTAATCCTTTTAGAAAGGCATAAGCTTTTGTTTTATGAATGCTTCTGTACATTCCAAAATCAATAATTGCTGAAAGTTTCCCAAGATTCTTATCAATAATTTTTCTGCCGATTAACATTCCTGTAAGATACGAAGCAGGAATTGATTTCAAACTTCCTTCAAATTCTTTTGGCCATCCATATTTAGTCAATTCTTTTGAATTTACTCCTATTTTAATCTCATCCTGAGCTCCTTTGCTTGTTATGTATTGTCCAATAATATATTTATTCGTCTTCCTAAAAATCACTCTTGGAAATTCTCCGCTAAGTAGTTTGAGCCTTTTTCTATAATCGGTTTTTCCTTCTCTTCTTCTTCGTTTGTTTACTTTTACCATTTTACTTATGTAGATTTTCAATATATTCCTTTAAATGTGCTTTGCTCTTGAATCCTTTGTTTCTTATTCTTTTTCTTATATCAAGGGAATGTTCTTCAGTTACCTTACCTTCCTTCAGCATTTCTCTGACATAATTTCTAAGTTTTCTGGTTATTATTATATATTCTCTTTTCCTTTTATTTACCCTTTTCCTGATATTTCCAAAACCTTTTTTTCTGTTCTTAATTTTTCCTGCTGTTTTTTTGCCAGGTTTCTTTATGATTATTGCTCCTTCTTTTTTCAAATCTTTAATCTCCTGCTTTGTTATTGCTTCTTTAACTTCATCAATTCTTGGCTGGAGAAAGACAATTCTCTGTTTTCCGACTTTCAGTGCTCTTGCAGCCAATTCTTTTTTCTTTCTTAGATTCATTTTACTTTCTCCTTCTTTTTTTCAGTTTTTCCTTTCAGCACTTCCGAATCTTTCAATTCCTTAGCAATCCTCAGATTTACATTGTGAACAGGAATCTTTTCTGATTTTGCTTTCTTAATAATTTCAATCTTATTTTTTCTTCCAACTTTTCCAATAACTGCTATTTCATCTTTCTTAATTTTTTCAAGGTCTTTAACATTGTAAATCATCTTAGGGGTTTTCCCCCCAATCTTTTGTCTTGCTTTTTTATCTTTTTTGTATCCGACACTTACAACTTTGGGGTAACCCTTTCTTTTCTCTCTCATTTTATTATCTCTTCCGGTAGGCTTTCTCCATTTTTGTTTGCTTTTTCTTTTTCTTCCAAGTTTTGAATATCTGCTCCATGTCCTTCTAAGGAATTTTTTTACCATTTTATATTCAGATTTCCCTCCCGGCTTTTTTTATGATAAAAATACCATCCTGGAAAACCCGCCTATCTTTCATTTTAATTCTTGTTGCATTTTCAAAATTTGCTGCAGTTTGTCCTGCAAGTTCTTTGTTATGAGAGGTTATTGTCATAATATCTCTGTCAATTTTTACATCAACATTTTCAGGAATTTTCACTTTTCTTGGGGTTTTTTCTCCAAGGAAATTTTTTATTAAAGCCTCATTCCCTTTAATTTCCACATTTATAGGGAAATGATTGAAACAAATCTTCAAGTTATATTCAAACTTTTCTCTTACCCCTTTAATCATGTTTTTTATATGTGCTACTGTTGTGTTTATCATTTTCTTCTCTTTTTTTGTCGCATTTTCACTTCCAATAATTATTTCTCTATCCCTTTTTTCAAAGTTCAGCCTATTTAACTGAAAGGTTCTTTCAATTTCTCCCTGAGGGCCTTTAATTCTTAATGTATTTCCGGCTATGTCTGCCACAACTTCTTCAGGAATTCCAATTTTTTGATAAATCTTTTTTTTCATTTTAATAGAAATATGAAATCAAGAAACCCCCTGTTCCTTTCTTCATCGCCTCTTCATGGGTCATTAATCCTTTATTCGTTGAAATAATCATAGTTCCAAAGTTTCTTGACGGCAAATATCTTCTCCTGTATTTTTCTATTTCATCTTTATTGACTTTAAATCTTGGTTTTATAGCCTTACATTCAGAAAGTTCACCAATAGTAATGCTAATTTTTTTATCTTTTGCATTAATTTTGTATTTTTTTATAGCTCCTTCCTGTTTCATTATTTTCAGAATTTCAATTAATAAATTTGAGATCCTTTTTATCTCTATATCTTCCTTTCTCGCCTTTTTTGCATTTTTTATCATATTCAGTGCATCTGCAACAGTATCTTGTGACATTTTATTCTCCTAACTGTATTTTTTGAATCCAATTTCCTCAGCTATTTCCCTGAAGCATTGCCTACATAAATTTAATCCATACGATTTGATATGTGCTCCGAATCTTCCGCATCTTTCACATTTCATTTTAGCAATTCCTGTCTTTCTTTCTTTTGGTTTATTATGTTTTAGGAATCTTTCTATCTTTGCAGGTTTATTTTTCAACTGCTTCAAAATTTTCACCCAGTCACTTGCAGTCATTTTATTTTTCTACATAAAAACTGTCTGGAAATTGTCCTCCATAAATTTAATTATTTCATTTTTGGTGATTATTTGCCTTTTTGGATATTTTCCTTTTTTTATCTTTCTTATCTTAACTCTACGGCCAGTTCTTTTAAATACAACCGTCACATCAAAGCCCGTAATCCCAATATCCCTGTGATATTCCAATCCCGGAACCTCAATATATTCTTTTACTCCAAATGAGAAATTATTCTCACTTATTTGTTTTTTTCTTAATGTATTATTCATAGCTAGCAATAGTCTCTTTAGAAGTTCATTAATATCTTTTCTGAGAGTAACAACAGCCCCGACCTCTAATTTTGGTCTGACTCCTAAGGAAGGTATTCTTTTTGTTGATTTCATTTTTGCAGGATTTCCCCCAGAAATTATCTTAAGCAATTTAACTCCTTTGTCTAAATTTTCTCCAACCCCGCCCACACTTAAAACAATCTTTTCAATTTTTATTTGCCTTGTAGGATTTTCAGACATTTTAATCCACCACCATTACTTGTTTAATTAAAATATTTGTTTCTTTTCCTTTTATATCAACTTCCGCAATTTTGTTTTTCTCAATAATTTTTTTTACTGTGCCTTTCTGCCCCATATGTTTCCCCGAAAAAACAATAACTTTTGCCTTTTCCCCAAATGGAAGGCATTTTTCTATTTTCTTTTCTTTCAGATTGATTAGAACAGAATCATTAACATTGCATTTAATATTAGATATAAAATTTCTCCCGTCACTTAAATTAATCTGGCTTCTTTTGCCTTTTAATATTTTTTTGTTTATTATTTTGGATATCTTGTAATTGGCTTCTTTTTCTTTTATTTCTGAAATATCAAATTTTTTGTTTGCAGACAACACAACCTTGTAGTGTTTTTTTTGGGGAACAAGGGTTATTACATCAAACAAAAAGGCGGAATTTTTATCATCGATAACAGGTTTGTTATTCAACAGAATTTGTCTTGAATGTATTGCTCTTTTTACTTCTTTTCTGTTTTGAGCTATTTTTAATATATCTCTCAAGATAATTAATATAGGAATCCCTTTTGTTAATTCTGCCAGAGGTCTAACTACATAAACTGTGCCTTTTCTTGGTATTGGCCAGGTCTTAGGAACTTTTTGTCTTTTTAGGTGCATTTTTTTCCTCCTTACCTTTTTTCCCTTCTTCCTTTTCGATTTTTACTTTAACTTCTCTTGTAATTTTTCTTTTTCTGTCTTCCATATTTAATTCAATAATCTGCAAATTTGATGCTTTCATTGGAACATTTACCTTACTTCCATCCTGTTTTTTAATTTGAATTCCTTCAATAATGATTTTAGATTTTTTTACTTTAACTTCTGTTACCTTTCCTTGTTTTCCTTTAAATTTGCCCCTTAAAATTTTTATAATATCTCCTTTTCTTACAGGAATGTTTCTTTTTCCCTGTTTTTTTCTTAATTCCTTGCTCAAATTAACACTTAGGAATTTTCTTTTTAAATGCAGTGGAGCATTTGCTGAATATTTTCTTTGCTTTCCTGGATTTTTACTTGCTTTCCAACTTGTACTAAACTTTCGTTTCATCTTAAACTACAATAGATGCGATTTTTGCAACCTGCGGCCATCGCTCTAAAACCTCCCTTGGAATTGGTCCTTTAATTTGAGTCCCTTTTGGGTTTCCTTTTTCATCTTTTAATATTGCAACAGCATTATCTTCAAAAGCAATTCTTTCCCCATCATTTCTCCTGTATGGTTTCTTTTGCCTGATTATTACTGCATCAAAAACCTTGCCTTTCATTTCTGGGATACCTTTTCTGACACTGACTTTTACCCAATCTGCAATTTTTGCATAAGCCTGTTTTCCTTTTTTCCCTTTGTATTTTTTTACTGAAACTAACCTTACCACTCTTGCTCCGCTATTGTCAGATGCAATTATCTTTGCTCCCAAATTCAAGCCTACTCTTGTTTTAGCACTTATTGCTTTCATTTTTTTTCTTTAACCTCCCCAATTTCTTTATCTAAAACTTTTCCTAATACTACAAAATGAACTAATTTGCTTAAAGGTCTGCATTCCTGTACCTTTATATAATCTCCAACATTAATTTCATCTTCCATACAACTTGGCAATCTTGCATGAATTTTTGTTTTTCCTTTCTTATATCTTTCATATTTTCTGATATAAATCAGTCTTTCAAATTCAATTACAACTCTTCTTGGAAACTTTTTTGTAACTTTTCCTTTGAAGATTCTGCCCCTGGTTTTTAGAGTTCCATGAATAGGACAGATTTCATTTTTGTATTTAGATTCAGGTTTAAGTTTAGCTCCGGCTACTTCTTTCTGTTTCCCTGCTTTGCTATCTATTTTTGTTTTTTTCATTCTTCATGTCTGAACTTTAATTTATTTCCCTATTAACTCTGATTGGAATCCGAGTCGTTCCAATAGTGGCTGTATCTTTCTCAGGTGATTCCCCTGAAGTTCTATTGAATCGTCTTTGTAAGTCCCGCCACACGCCAATTCATTTTTTAGCGTCTTTGTTATCTTCTTCATGTCGATTTCTTTGTCAAACCCTGTTATCACAGTCACTATTTTCCCATATCGCTTCTTATCTGTCGTTATCTTTATCTTC
Source organism: Candidatus Woesearchaeota archaeon (assembly GCA_964598635.1). Lineage (GTDB taxonomy): Archaea > Nanobdellota > Nanobdellia > Pacearchaeales > GW2011-AR1 > CAZRCO01. Next base: position 9,577 of record CAZRCO010000003.1, read on the forward strand.
TGGGAACTTTTTACAATCTGTTCACACACACATGCTTGCTTAGGCAAGCCGCATTTTGGACATATTTCCATCTTGTTTGTTGAATGTAAGTATACGGGCAATAATTTTTTTAATTTGTTTTGCTCTTGCCCCGGATTTAGTGGGATTCGTTTTTGATTTAACTAATTCTAATTTCAAATCTTTCAGTTTCCTTTCTCTTTCTTCCTTACCCATATTTTTAATTTCTTTTGATTTCATTTTTCCTTATTCTTCTTTTTACTTTTTTTGATTTGTTCTTTTGATTCAAGTCCCCGAACATTTTCCTTCATTTTCTTAATAAATTCCTCGTCAATAGTTATTTTATCTTTTAATATTGCTTGAGGATTGAGTATGCTCACTTTTACACCGACAGTTCCTGGTTTAGTCTGTGCTTTTGATTGGGCTCTATCAACAACATTTGCACTTTCTCCTGTTTTTTTCAGATAACCCTGAGCAAATCTCCATGGTTTAGCCCTTGCACTCGGCAGTTTTCCACTTAATCTTATTTCTGCCCCAAGTGCTCCTGTATCCATTATCCTTTGTAATGTCCTGTATGCTATAACTTTAAACCTTAATGGACCGAATCTTTCTAAAGCAAGAGCTATATCATCTGCAACTATCTGAGCATCCAGTTCTGGTTTTTTAATTTCTTCTATCTCGATATGAGGATTCTCAAGTTTGAATTTATTTTTTAAAACTCTTGTAAGTTCTGTAATTTTTTCTCCTCTTCTTCCAATTACCAGTCCCATTTTGTGTGTAGATATGATTATGTTTTCTCCTATAGGGGTATATTCTATTCTTACTTTGCTTATTTTCCCTCTGCCAAGTTTTTCTTTTATATATTCTTTTACTGCAAATTCTTCTTTTTTGAATTTAACTATATTTTTTTCTTCCATTTTTTTTATGTAAACTTATGTAATTTTTCCGCCACCTTTATTTCAACATGAGTTCTTTTTCTTTCAACACTCCCAAATCGCCCATAAGGCTTGGAAGCCATGTTTGCAACAGCTTTCACAATAACAGGATTTTCCAAACCATTAACATTGGAATTTGCCGATAGATTTTTCAGCAATTTTATGAAATGTTCAACAGTTTTTTTTGGATATCCGCCGGAGCCAGACGCGATTTTACCAGGACCTTTTTTGTGGGGGATTTCTCCTTTTATAGGAACATATTTTTTTTGTTTCAAAACTTTATCCAAATCGCCCAGAGCTTTCTCAATTGTTTTGTTTTTTATAAACTTGCAGACTGCGGCAGATTTTTTTGTTGAAATAGGGAGGTTAATCCCCTTAACAACAGCTTCTGTTTTTTTTGGCTTTTTAACTTCTGGTTTCTTTTCAATTTTAGGTTCTTCTTTAGCTGTTTTTTTAGGTTCTTCCTTTTCTTTTTCTGCTTCAGGTTTTTCTTTAATTTTTTCTTCTTTATTAACTATACTCTTAGGCACACCGCCCTTTTCAATATCCTTTATAATTTCTTTTTTAATCGCTGCTTTTTCTTGCTTTCTCATTGCTTTCATCTGTTTCTGTTCCGGGTTGTAATTTTTTTCCGTCATTTTATTTCTTAGATTTGAATTTAGTTCCTTTAGTTGCTCCTACTCCTGCTTTTCCATGACTTATTCTTCCTCTTGTGGGCGCAAATTCCCCGAACCTGTGTCCTAACATATCCTGGGTTATTTCTGCACCAACAAAACTTTTTCCATTGTAAATATGAATTTTCATACCTATCATTTCAGGAACAATTATCAAATCTCTCTTGTGAGTTCTTATTGGTTTATTCTTAGATACTCTTTCCTTGGATTTGGTTATGAACTTTTCCAATTCCTGGAACTGCCTTAAAACAGTTCTTCTTTGCCTTGATTTGAGATACTTAGCAAATTCTCTGACATTTAATCCTTTCAACTCCTCAACTGTCTTTCCCCGGTATGTAAATTCTTTCTTTGTTATATTAGATATTTTTTCCGCTGCCATTTTATTTTCTCTTGCCTGTCCTTCTTGGTCTTAACAAACCAACTCTTTTTCCTGGTGGGGCATTTCTTTTTGCAATTTTGCTTTTTGGATTTTTGCCTCTTCCAGAACCAAAAGGGTGGTCAATTACATTTACTTTAACTGCAGAAGTTCTTGGCCAGAATTTATTTCTTGATTTTTTAATATAATGTCTTTTTCCTGCCTTGAGAATAGGTTTTTCAAGTCTTCCAGAACCCGCAATTATTCCGACAGTTGCCCTGCAGTTTGGATGGAATTTTTTTTCTTTTTTTGAAGGCATTAAAATAAAAATATCATTTCCTACGATTCTGTTTATTACAGCAGAACTTCCTGCTGTCTTAATAAACTTCCCCCCATCTCCTGGTCTTGCTTCAATGTTATATACAGTCATTTTTAATGGAATATCTTTTAATTTTAATATTGACCCTTGCTCAGCCTTTTCCGATTTCTCAAAACTAATTTTTTGTCCTTCAATCATTCCTTTGAATGCAGGATTATAAAAAAATCCTTCAGGATATTTTATCTTGGCTAAGGGAGCAGTATGTCCTGGAGAATTAAATAATTCTGCAACGCTTCCCTGTCCTTTAAGTTCCTTGGGATATTTTATTCTGAATCTGTAAGCTTTTCTTTTAACTCTGTAAGTTTTACTCCCATGCCCCCGTGCCTGTTGAATTATTCTTTTACCCATTTTATCTTAATTTATAATTTTACATAACCCCCAGCTTTGTAGCCAAATCAATAGCTGGAAATTTTTCATTTAATTTAACATAAGCATATTTTTTATTCCTCCTAATTAAAGTCTTAATTTTCTCAACCTTGACATTAAAAAGTTCCTCAATTTCTTTTTTAATTTCCTGTTTTGTTTTTTCTTTTTCAGTGGAAAATGTTAAGGTATTCTGACTTTCAATTAACATAACAGCTTTTTCAGTTACAATTGGTTTCAGGTTCATTTTCTTAACTCCTCAGGAATTTTATATTGTGAATATTCAGGAAAAAGATTTTTGCCTTCAATTAATCTGCAGAAACATTCTCCTTCAAGTTTACAATCTTCTAATGCACTATGGGAATTTCCCTCTTTTTCCACTTCAATTGTGGATCCTTCTTTCATTCTTATTCTATTATCCGGGATTCCACAAAGTTTTAAAACATGAGTTAAATTCATATCTGAAGAGCCCTTTTCTTTTAACAAATATTTTCCATAAATCTGAGAATATTTATTTTGGGCTGTAGTATGTAAGTCCATCCCTCTTTGTCCAAGAGCTTCTCTAAATTCCTTCATAATTTTATAATCCATACATTTATTTTGGATAAAATTCAAATCCCAACCAACATTATGTCCTAAGATTAATTTATTTTTACAGCCATTTATCCATTTTAAACAACTTAATATCAATTGTTTTTGTGATTGTTTGTTTTTATCTCTTAACTCTTCTTCTGTTTTCCCAATTACTTTTAATGCTCCTTCTTCAACAATATCAGTATCGTCTATTCTTCCTTCTTGGAGAAAATAATTATCAGTATTTTCTAAATCAATAGCTCCTATTTGCCAGATTCCGCATTTTCCTGTATGAATTCCACTTGATTCAATATCTAAAACTATCATTTTTCTTTAAATTTTTCATTTAATTGTTCAATAGCATTTTCAGTGTAAATTGTTAATCTTCCCAAACCCCCTTTTGCTAAATCTGCAATGCTAAGATTGCTGGAACTTGCAGTCTCTAATAATTTAGTTTTTAGTTTTTCATTTTGTCCGACGACAAGAAGCACACCGGCATTATGTTTGTATTTTCTTCCTCTCATCTTTCCTTTTCCTGTTCTGACAGATTTTTTCCTTAATGCTATTTTAAATAGCTCTTTCCCCAAAATTTTCTTCAGACTGGAAACAATTTCTTTTGCTTTTAATGAAACAAATTTGCTTTCAACAATAAAAGGAAGTTTCTCTATTTTTTTACCTTTTAAAGTCTCATATCTTCCTGAAACTGTTTTTGAGTTGGCAGTAGCGCTTAATGCAGAGACTAGAGCAGCTTTGAGTTCTTTTTTATTTATTTTTTTTGTATTAATCATTCCTAAAATTTTTGGAGGGTGGGCTCTCATTCCTCCTTTTGCCTGCGGAACTTCTGCTGCTTCCCAGTTAAATTGTGTCCCCCTTCTTGAAAAAATCTTTCTCGGGACTCTACTCATCCCACGACCATAACCACTTCTCCAGACATGTCTTCTGTGAACCACTTTTCCTTTTGCAGCATGTTGTTTTCCTGCTACAGGGGAAGGAGCATAAGGTTGTTTTGTCTTTTTGGCTTCCAGAGCTTTGGCAACTATATCTTTTCTGATTTCTGAAGAAAAAGCCTTTGCCAGGCTGATACTCTTTTTCTCTTTTCCATTAATATCTAAAATGTTTGCTTTCATGTTGAATATCCTCTAATTTCTTCTAATTTATTTAGGATAATCGGTTGCATGGCTAAAATTTCAGCTCTATAGCACATTTGAGGAACAGGATGTGTTAAAAAAATAGCCTTATTACCATCAAAAGCCTTAACCATTTCCATTAATACACCTCCTCCAATATATCCCTTAACTCCTTCTTTGTCAAAATTACAAACAAGAATAGCATCACTTTCATCAATTTTTTTAAAATGATCTCTAATTAAATCATAATGAACTTTAGCAAACTCTGTCTCTCTTCCTTCTTTAAAATAAGAATCATCCTGTATATTTATCATACTCGGGAGTAAAACCCCATATCCTAATCTTTCAAGTTCCCCCTTTATCTGATTAAGTTTGTCAAAAAATTTCCTGCCGGAACATAAACATATTTTTTTTGTATTCATCTTAACTCCAATAATTCATAGTTTTTCTTTAATTGTTTTTTAGTTTCTCTTAAAGGTCTTGTTATTAACAATTGCCTTTTTGAAGGTCCCTGAACAGAGCCTTTAATAATAAGATAATTTGTTCGGATATCACCATAATTTTTTATTCCGTTAATTTCTCTTTCCTGCGCCTTTCCCAAGTCAATTATTTTATTATTATAAATAACTCTTGTGAACATCCCTAATTGCCCTGCCTGGGGAGCTCTGAATGTAACTCTCGCAGGATGCCATGGACCTAAACTTCCAGGTCTTCTCCTTCCTTTTTCTGATTTATGAGATTTAAGAGTGATTCCAAATCTTTTCACTGGCCCCTGAAGCCCTTTTCCTTTTGTTAAACCCCTTATATCAATTAACTGGCCTTTTTCAAAAACATTTGAAACAGAAATTTCCTTACCCAAATTTTCTTTAACAAAATTTAATTTTTCCTCCAACGTTCCGGAAAGGCCAATTTCTGCCAAATCAGGTTTCTTCTTTATTTTCGCATTTTTAACAACAGAATAACAAATTAATCTTAAATTATCATAACTTTTTTTTATATCCTCAATTTTGTTCCCTTTGATTTTTGGAATTTTTATTTTTCTCTTTAATTCTTTATCCAGATTTTCTGCCAGAATTTCTTTTACAACATTATTATTTTTATAAAATCTAACAGATAGAATTTTCATGGAAGGGCATTCAAAAATGGTAACGGGAATTACAATATTTTTTCCTTTTGTCATAGAATGTTGCGTATTATCTTTAACATAAGCAGAAACCATACCAGCCTTATAACAAATAAATCCTTTCAGTTTTTTTTCAGAATTAGTCTGATCTGGAATAGCATTCCAGTTTACACTAGGCAAAAATTTACTGGCTCTTTTCCTTGGCCAGAACTGCAAACTTCCTTTCCTTGGCGATTTTCTTGTAGGCATTTCTTAATGTTTTAGCGGATAGCATTTTAAGTAATCCCTGGAATATATTTAGTAGAAATTAGGGGTTTTTAAGGGTTTTGGAATGTCAATATTAAACTTTCTTCCAACAGATTAAGCTGAAAAATCTTTCTCGGTTTTTACTTTTTCTCCATCGATTACAGCCTCTCTGATTATTTTTCCTTTTCTTTTTGATTCCTCCCTTATTTTTGCAAAATCTTTGCTGTCTTTTAATTCCTCTGGTATAACTATATCATCAATAAAAAAAGTATGATTTATTTCAGCCAGCTTAAAATTCGGTTTTTCAAAAACAAAATTTTTTCCGATTTCAGCATCAGTTGTTGTGAGCTTACAAAAATCCGGTTTTGGTTTCTTTTCTCCTTTCTGACCTGGTTTTCCGGATTTTGGAGCTTTAGCTTTAATTTTCAACCGGGTTTCATTATGGGAAACATTAAAACTTAAAGCAAAAAAAGCTTTGGGAAATTTTTCTAATAAATTAACAATTTCCTCTCCGGACATTTCTTTATCAATTATATATCTTTTAACACCCTGGAATTGTTTTTTATCTATAAAATCCAATTCTCCAGTTAAATCATTTGTAGAAATGACTGCTCCTGTAACTTTTGCTTTATCTTTCCCTAATTTATCAGAAATAGTCCTAACTAAATCATTTGCAAATTCTGAAGAAGTGTTTATTGTATATTTGTTTCCGGTGTGTTTAACTGTAACTAATGCCCGATTCTTAAATTCCCCCTTACTGAATTTTTGGAATTGTGAATGTATAGAATTATCTATTTTTCCCTCAAATATTTTTTTTATAAAATTCATATTTTCTATTGTTAGACTTTACTTTTAAATTTTGCGCGTATTTTTTCGGATTAAAATTAACAACCTTTATAAATTTGAACATCCTGATAACGAAATGGAGGGGGATTATCTTAGGAAATTAATGACTATAAGCCTGATAGTCATATTAGTAATCCTGTCTTTTTTTCTGTTAAGGCCAGTTTTATTATCAATAATATTTGGAATTATCTTAGCTTTTGTTTTCTCTCCCTTGTACGATTGGCTTAAGAAAATTATAAAATCAAAAAATTTCTCTTCCTTGATTTGTTGTATCCTATTAATTTTAATAATATTCCTTCCACTCTGGTTTTTAACTCCTGTTATCATCCAGGAATCTTTCAATATTTATGTGCAGTCCCAAAAAATAGATTTTGTAACTCCTATTAGAAATATATTTCCTGCATTATTCTCCTCGGAAGAAATTTCTGCAGAAATTGGTTCAGCTATTTCCACTTTTATAAGCAAGACAATGAATTCTATGTTAAATTCATTATCAGGTGTAATTCTGAATTTCCCAACATTAGCTTTACAGTTTTTAGTAGTGCTTTTCACTTTATTTTTTGTCCTAAGAGATAAGGAAAAACTTGTAGATTATGTAAAAAATCTTTTGCCTTTTTCAAAAGAAGTTGAAAAGAAACTGTTTGAATCCACAGCAGGTATAACTGCTTCAGTACTTTACGGACAGATCATTATTGGTTTGTTACAGGGTTTTATTGCAGGTTTAGGATTTATTATTTCTGGAGTGTCCGGAGCACTATTTTTAACTTTACTAGCAACTCTTGCAGGGATTTTCCCAATTATTGGTCCGGCATTTGTATGGGCTCCTGTAGCAATATATCTATTTGTTCAGGGGAATAATGTTGCTGCTTTAATTATAATAATATTCGGAGCAGCGTCTTCATTAATTGACAATTTCTTAAGACCCTTAATTGTTTCAAAGAGAACAAGGCTTCCTGCTCCTTTAATACTTATTGGAATGATTGGAGGAATATTCTTCTTGGGAATTATAGGGATTATTCTTGGTCCTTTGATAATTGCTTATCTTATAATATTACTGGAAATCTATAAAAGCAGGAAATCTTCCGGACTTCTTGTTCAAGGTTCAAAAAAATAACTCGATAAATATAAAAATCATTTTTTAGTTATAATTAAAATTAAGAGGTGTGAATGGAATTAAAAATTAAACTTCTAAAATGGTCCACGGGTTTGCCTGTGGCTATGCTGAATGAAAAAACAGCTGAGAAACTGGGAGCTTATACATCAGACAGGATTTCCATTAAAACTCTTTCAAAGTCTCCGAAAGAAGTTTCCACAATTATTAATATTGTAAAAGACTTAGTTGGCAAGGGACAAATTGCAGTTTCTTCTGAATTAAAAGATTGGCTGGAGTTAAGAGTTGGACAAAAAGTTAATGTAAGTCTTGCACCTTCATCAAAAAGTTTATCTTTTATTAAGGAAAAATTAAATAAAAAAAGATTGACAGAAGAGGGAATTAACGAAATTATTAAGGATGTTGTAAATAATTCATTATCCGAACCGGAAATAGCTCTTTTTATTTCAGCTATGTATGAACAGAGAATGAATATGAAGGAAATCATCTATTTAATAAAAGCCATATCAAAAAGCGGAGAGAAACTTGATTTAAGGAGCAAACTTATAGCTGACAAACATTCTATAGGGGGTGTTCCTGGAAATAGAACTACCCCAATAGTAGTTTCTATCTGTGCTGCTGCAGGATTAGTTATGCCAAAAAGCTCTTCAAGAGCGATTACTACTTCAGCCGGAACTGTAGATGTTATTGAAACTGTAGCAAATGTAAATTATTCAATGAAGGATTTAAAAAAGATTATCAGGAAAACAAACGCATGTATGATTTGGGGGGGTTCATTAGGGATTGTTCCTGCAGATTCTAAGATAATAAGAATTGAAAAAATACTGAAGATAGATCCTCCTGCTCAGCTATTGGCTTCAATAATGGCGAAAAAGCTTGCAATGGGAAGTAAATATATTTTGATAGATATTCCTTTTGGAAAAACCGCAAAAGTCAGCAAATCCGAGGCTTTGGTTTTAAAGAAAAAGTTTGAATATTTAGGAAGATATTTTGATAAGAAAATGGAAGTTGTGTTAACTGATGGAAGCCAGCCAATTGGAAATGGAATCGGTCCTGTTTTGGAGTTGATTGATGTAATAAAAGTCTTAAATCCCAAAGAACAAGGTCCTCAGGATTTAGAAGAAAAATCTCTTTTTTTATCAGGGAAAATATTGGAAATAACTGGAAAAGCAAAGAAAGGGAAAGGAATTAAACTTGCAAAAGAGATTCTTCAGTCAGGAAAGGCATTTAAAAAATTTGAAGAAATTATTAAAGCTCAGAATGGAAATCTGAATAAAATTAAATATGCAAGATATAAAAAACATATTTCATCAAAGAAAGCAGGGAAAATCTATTCCATAGACAATCACAAGATAAATTCTTTAGCAAGAGTGACTGGAAGCCCCATGGATAAATCTTCAGGACTTTATATTTATCATCATGTTGGAGAAAGAATAAAAAAAAGGGGGAAAGTTATCACTCTTTATTCAAATTCAAAATTAAGGCTTAAGGAAGCAATTAATTTATACAAAGAGAAAAAACCAATCAAAATCAGATGATTTCTGAATATTTTTTAAATAAAAATCCTTTTAAAGACCAGATATTTTATTAAGAGCCATAAATGAAAATTTTATTCCTACATTATTCATTCAAACAAGATGGTGTTACCCGTTCTGTATTAAATAATGTTGAAGGAATGAAGAATTTTTCAAAAGAAATAGATTTTATCTTTGGAGGAGATTATTTTGTACCCTCTCTCCCAGAATATATAAAAAAAAGATATATTGATTGGAATTCCGCAGATATTATAACTGAGATAGAAAAAATTTCAAGAGATGCAGATATTATTGTGATAGAAAATCCTACAGTAGGAACTTTTCCAAAAGCTACTTTAGCTTTCAAGGAATTTGCAGAAAAAAATCAGGACAAAAAAATAATTTACAGAATTCATGATTTTATAGATGACAGACCCCATCTCTTTGAAGAATTCAGAAAAATCTTTGATAATTTTGATGATATTTACCCACTTTCAGATAATGTCCTTTTTGTAACTTTGACATCTTTTGGTAAAAAAAGACTTTCTGATAAGGGCTTAAAAAATATTAAAGTTCTCCCAAATTCAATTGTGGTTTCTGATTTCTCAATTGAACCAAAAGGAAATTTAAGAGGATTATTGGAGGCAAAGGGAATAGTAAAAGGAGAAGAGAAAATATTATCTTATCCTGTAAGAGTCTTAAAAAGAAAAAATATCGAGGAGGCATTACTTTTGACAAAAATTCTTAATGATAATGGTGAAAAATACAGGTTAATTGTTACAATCCCTTTTGAGGAAGATTATGAGAGAGAAATTGAGCAATTAGCCAGAGAGTACAATATTCCCTGTTCTGTTGGTAAAGCCAGCAAATATATCAGTTTTAATAAAAATAACCAATTTACAGTTTTGGATTTATATTCAATTTCAGATTTAGTTATTTCTACAAGTGTAAATGAGGGGTTTGGATTTGCTTTTGTAGAGCCCTGGCTTGTTGGAATACCTGTCATAGGAAGAAAGCTTCCAACCATTACGGAGGATTTTGAAGATAATGGAATAAATTTAAGTCATTTGTATGATAACAACATTTTGCATAACAGCGAAGATCCTAAAGAAAGATTAGAGAAAGTTAGGAGAATTCTATCAAATCCTTTGGAATTTGCAAATACATTAAAAAATATTGATATAACAACCAGAATAAACAAAGCACGGGAAGTTATGGAGAATAATAGGGAAGCAATAAAGAGGAATTATAATCACATAAAAATTGCAGAACAATTTCTAAATTACATTAATTCTATTTAACACAACTAAATTTTTAAAGTTCTTCTTTATATTTTTTCCATGGACGGGATGGATTATAAAAAAAATTTGATAAATTATCTCAAAAAAAATTTGTCAAAAGGTTATACTTCTGAAGCATTGAAATGGGCTTTAATCAGGCAGGGATATCCAAGGGCAATAGTTGAAAATGCAATTGAGCAGGCAAATAAAGAGATGTCAGCAGAAGTCCCCGTGTTTAAAGAAAAGCCTGTGATAAAATATGAAGTAATCGGTGAAAATAATAAACCAATAGAAATTAAAAAGCCTTTTTGGAAAAGGATTTTTAGGCTTTGACAGTGAGTAAATAGAGCGAAGAGAAAAGGTTTTTAATTGTCGTTTCTTCTTAAAATCATGCCGCCATGCGGAGAATGGTATTCCACCTGGTTTGAGCCCAGGGCCCTTACGGGCATCCAGGTTCGATTCCTGGTGGCGGCGTTTTCCCAAGCCTCAGGCAAGATTTGAACTTGCGACCTTTTGCTTACGAGGCAAATGCTCTAACCAACTGAGCTACTGAGGCGTTATGCGATGACATTTTTGTTTAATTAATCCAAGTATAACCGGGATTACTTCGTCTTAAACCAACCAATTACAAAAATTATACTAAGTATAAAAAAATATATCCAAATATTTGAATTAGTAGGTGTAAAAAGTATTGCAGCAAAAAATAATATAGCCAGATATCCGAACAATGTTTTCCTTTCCATTCCAGAAACAACTCCTTAGATTTTTATAAAATTATCTAAGTACTAACTATAAAAATTTGGGGCTTGCCCTTTATTAAATAAAATTAATAATTTAGCCAAATAGTGCAGACAAGCCTTCTGCTGCAGCTTCTTTCTTTTCTTCTTTATGCTCTTCCTTTTTCTCTTCAGGTGCCTGAGCTGTTACACTAGGTGCTGCTGTAATTAAACTAGCACTTTCTAGTTCTTTGTCAATGTCAACGCCTTTTAAACTGACAACAAGGGATTTTATCTTAGATTCATCTACCTCATTGCCTGCAGCTGCAATTACATTCTTCATGTTTTCTTCATTAACTTCTTTGCCGAGTTTGTGCAGCAAAAGTGCCGCATATATATATTCCATTTATTTTTCCTCCGAAGCAGATTCAGATTTATTTTGTTGAGCATTTGCACTTTTTAATGCTTGGGCATTTCTTTCTGCTTTTTGCAGCAAAAATGTGATGGTATCTTTGCCGATATAACCGATTTCAACAGCAAAACCCAAAGATTTTGCGAATAATTTTTTTAATTCTTGTATGGTTTTTTCCTTATCTATTTCTATATTCAAATATAATTTCTTTTCCTGTGTATCAAATGCCAATATGGGAGTAAATCCAACTTTAATAGGCTTTATGTCAAGTTTGCTCATTACATTTGCAGCATCCGCGGAAATTCTTTCACCTTCTTTAACAATCGTTTTTGCTTCTTTGATATTTATTTTCCCTTTTTCTATCTGAATTGGTATTCCCAAGGCTCCAAGTTCAGATATCGCAGGACCTGGCATTAAGTCAGTAGGACCAGCAGGAATTACAATATCTTCTGGGGCTTCCTGCCCTGTTTTTGCTCTTGCAGAAATTTTATTTTTTGCTAATTCCAGAGCAAGATCAAAAGTATCTATATCTGAAAACAAGAGGGCTGCATTGTCTTTTATATATTTTTTAAGATTATTAATTTCAGTATCTTTTAAGTCGTCTATTGCCCTGAAAATTAAATTTTTCTTGGGAACTTTGATTATTACTTTATTCCTGAGTTTTTTGCTGATTTCCTGAAATTGAGAAGCAGGAATATTTTTTATAGATGCAACTAGAACCGTCTTCTTTTTTTTCATTAAATCCAGTAATTCCTTAACTGCATGGATTTTCTTTTCTGGAATTTCTTTTTCTCTTAGTGTCATTTTAATTTTATCTTTTGGGGTTTAGACATAGTGAATTTTATCTCGATATTTTTTATATTCTCTTTGTCCCTTGGCATTGATTTTAGAACAGCATTATAAACTGCAGAAATATTTTCAATAATATCTTTATCTTCCATATCCTGTTTTCCGGCAGGGATTTTTATACTGCTTTCTTTGGTTCTTATTCTTATGCTGCTGTTTATTTTATCTTTCAAATCTTTGATTGTTTTTTCATCTGTATCCACAATAATCCCAAGCTGAGGAGAAGGCATTTTGCCTGCAGGCCCAAGAACCCTTCCAAATGAGGTAGCAACCTGTGGCATTAAGCTCGCCTGTGCAATGAAGAAATCATAGTTTTTTACTAATTTTTTTAATTGCCCTTTACTTGAATATTTCTTAAAATCATCTCTTGTAATTGTTTCCACATTTTTGTTTTTTGACTCAAGAAATGCACATATTTTCTTCTCTTTTATTTTATGAGGAAGCTGTGCAAATATATTTACAGAATTTCTTTTAGGGTCAAACTTCCGGAGGTTTATGATTAAATCAATAGTCTGGTTAAACTTTCTTTCTTTCTCTTTTCTTAACTCAGTTAAAGCTATCTTTAATTGTTCTTCTAATTCTGCCATTTTAACTTATCTCCCACCTTATGCGCCAAGAGCCCAGAATTTATAAGCAGCCCATTAACGATGTGGTATAACGATAAAATCTTGAAATTCTTTTGGTTTATAAATGTAACCCATTATAATAATTTTTATAAATCTATTATGTTCTTTGTTTTTATGGAACTCATTGCATTACTATCATCAGGAAAAGGAACTTGGGCGCAGGTATCTGGATTAATAAAGTATGGAGAATGGGAAAAGGTTGTCTTGTTAGGAGATAATTTTGCAAAGCAATTCACTTCTGAGAAGAAGTTTGAATTTATTAAAATTGATACCAGCAAAAAGCTAAAAGATTTAACAGAAGAATTTTCAAAAAAATTAAAAGGAAAAGTAGATGGAACTGAAGTTGCATTAAGCATTGCTTCCGGAAACGGAAAAGAACATATGGCCCTGATTTCTGCCTTAATTAACTTACCAGTAGGAATTAGACTTACAGCTTTAACAAGAGAAGGAATTATTACTTTATAATTTAAATTTCTAAATAAAAATAATTTATTTTCTTGGTGATATTAAGATTCTATCTCTTCTTTTTCTTCTTACCTGCCTTTTTCCTCGCAGTTTTTTTCTTTGCTTTTTTCTTAGCCATTTTATTAACCTCTTTTAATTGAAACTAATTGGAATTAAGATTTTAAAAATTTTTCTAATCATCGGAAAGAAATAACCCAAAGTACCATAAGCAATATGAGGAGAAATAAAAATAAATATGTTACAAATGCAAAAATATTCTTGCTTAATTTCTCTTTTTTTGTGATTCCAAGGACAGTCAGATAAAAGAATCTTCCACCGTCGAAGATCCCTACAGGAAGCATATTAATAAGGGCAACGCTGATACTGATGATAATAATCCACAATAGGAGATTGTAAATGAAAATGCTCACCCCATCAATTTTAGGCTGATAATAAACATGTGGTTTTTTGAAAGAAGATAATGAAGTATAAATTTTTCCCAATATTCCTTGAGTATTTTGTTCAGAAAAGCCGATTCCCATCCAGGGCAGGTTTTTATCTTCAGGGTGTTCTCCAAGAATAATATCCACACTCTGCTCTTCACCCTCAGCATTTAATATGTTAACCGTGATTTCCTCCCCCGGAGAATATTTTAATATTTCATCTCTTAATTTATCAAGACCCGTAATTTGTTCCTCATTGATTTTTAAAATTATTGTGGAAAGATTCGCATTTACTGCAGGAGCATCATAATATAAAACGATTCCTCCTTCATTATTTTCCTGTTGTTCAAGTAATTCTTTGGTTGCCATATAACTTTCATCTCCAACCTTAATTACACTTAACCCTGTCTCATTAGCCAAATCCAATATTTGATTATATGAAGGATTATACAGGGAAATTCCATTCATCATGGAAATATCTTTAACTTCGACAGCTGAATATGCATAATTATCAAAAATAATTCCTTTTGGGGCAAATGCAAAAGAAAAGAAGATAATAAGTATTATAAAAAATAAAATAGCTGTTAATACATTTGCAAAAGTTCCCGCAGATAAAATTGAAAGCTGATTAAATTTCTTTTTCTTAGCCATCTTTTTTTCGTCAAGCTCGACAAAAGCAGCCAGGAATATGGGAAGGAAAAAAGGAAAGAATCCAAAGCCAGTGGTTTTTATCTTAACTTTATCCTTTGCTGCGAAGATTCCATGAGCGAATTCATGTGTTATGGCGATTATAGCTATGATAACTATCCAATAGGTAAAATAAAAAGGAGGGAGGAAATCCAGTTTGAAAACCTGAGGAAGATAAGGAACCAAAGGAAGTATAGGAGGAACTTTAATCGCTCTTATAATATCCGGCCTAAATGCATAAATCCAAACAATTCTTCCTGCAAGATAAATCATGCCTGCCATTAAAAGATATCCTAGCCCAACAGAAACATAACCTAATTTTTTGATAAGTTTTTTGTATTTATTGCCTATTTTATTAATTAATTTTACCCCCCAGCTTGTTCTGTACAAAAGCAATAAACCTTCTTTCTTTACTGTTTTTCTTTTTTTATAAAGAAATACCGAAATAAATATAATAAAAATCCCCAATAATATTAAATCATAAACCATAAAATTCATTTTATCTCTTTAAATTTTTTACACTTTTTTTAAATTAATTTTATTTTTTCTTTAAAGGCCTGAACGAAGTTTTTTTACATTTCCTGCACTTTACTTTTCCCTTTAGGATTTTTTGCGGGTCTGCTCTGATTTTAGTCTGACATTTTTTACAGACAAAAACGTTCTTAAAGAGCCTGTTTGATGCTTCGCGTATTTTTGCCATTTTGTTACAATTTTCTTTTAATTATTTTCTCACCCTCAACATCCCAGTACTCTACATTTGAATTTATTTCAAGTTCGGATTTTATTTCCGGAGGGCAAGGAACTTCAATCGTCTCGAATGTTTCCAAATCCATTACACTGACTTTATCTCCTTCGCCTAATGAAAGGACCTGAGCTTTTCTTTTGTTTACCATTGGAACTTCTATTCTCTCATGTCCAGGAACAACAAAAACCTTTTTTTGCCCTGTAATAATTCCAATAGCTTCAATTCTGACTTTAGCATGTCCATGTTTTCCGGTCTTACTCACATCCATTTTTTTAACAGTGCATGGCGTTCCATCGACGATAATATTTGTTCCAACTTTAGCATCTGTAGCATTAATTATTTTTAAAACCATAGTACACTGAAAAGGAAATACATTTATAAACGTTTTTACTAAAATATAGAAATGACACTGCAAAAAAAAGATTTTATCGAGATTGAATTCACTGGGAAGACCAAAGAAGGAGAAATTTTTGATTCAAATGTAAAAGAGGAATTGGAAAAATTACATTCAGGTCATAATCATCCGATTGAATCAGAACCTTTTATTTTTTGTTTGGGCGAAGGAATGTTTCTTAAAGGAATAGATGATTTCTTAATTGGAAAAGAAATTGGAGAATATAAAATTCCTCTGTCTCCCGAAAAAGCTTTTGGAAGCAGGAATCCAGGATTTATACAAAGAATCCCGATAAAAATATTTAAGGAACATAATGCAAATCCTGTTCCGGGTTTAATGTTCAATTTTGACGGAAGAATCGGAAAAATTCTTGCAGTATCAGGAGGAAGAGTTTTAATTGATTTCAATAACCCCCTTGCAGGCAAGGATGTTATTTATAATGTAAGAGTTTTAAGAAAAATTGAAGATGTGAATGAGAAAATAAAAGCTTTTAATAAATTTTTATTTAAAAGAGATTTGAAATTTGAAATAAAGGATAAAACTCTGTTTCTTGAAGTTGAAAAACCAATGATGCAGTTTGTGGGATTATTTAAGGACAAATATAAAGATCTTTTTAATCTTGAGCCGGAAGTTAAAGAAAGTGAAGAAGAGGGAAAAGAAAATAAGAGAGAGAAGGAGAAAAAAGAGAAACCCCAGCAAAAATCACAATAATCCTTATAAATTAAAATTAATTCTTTCAGTTATGGATGACATTTATAATAGAGATAGTGAGAATTTTTCAAATTTGTCCATGGATGTAAGATCCATCGATCAGGAGTTAGAAGAATTATTAAAAAGGCAGTCAGCAAAAATAAAGGTTATTGGTGTTGGTGGGGGCGGTAATAATTCTATAAGCAGAATGAGAGAAATTGGGATAAAAGGAGGAGAACTTATTGCAATAAATACAGATGCTCAGGATTTATTATATGCAAACGCAGACCAGAAAATTCTAATCGGAAAAGAATTAACTCATGGACTTGGGGCAGGAAGTAATCCGAAAGTGGGAGAAGAAGCGGCAAAAGAGTCAGAATCAGAAATCAGGAAAAAGATTACCGGAGCAGATATGGTGTTCATTACCTGTGGGCTTGGCGGTGGGACAGGTACAGGGGCAGCACCAGTAATTGCTTCAATATCAAAAAAACAGGGAGCTTTAACAATAGGTGTTGTAACTCTCCCTTTTACAATTGAAGGAAAAAAGAGAATTGAAAATGCAATGAACGGATTAGAGAGACTGGAATCAGTTGTTGATACTCTGATTGTTATCCCAAATGATAAACTTTTAGAGCTTGCTCCGGAATTGCCTTTACATACGGCATTCAAGATAGCTGATGAAATATTAACAAACGCAGTCAAAGGAACAACAGAACTTGTAACAACTTCCGGACTTGTTAATTTAGATTTTGCAGATATAAAAGCAATAATGATTGATGGGGGAGTTTCATTAATCGGTATGGGGGAATCAGAAAGTGCCCAGAGAGCTTTGGAAGCTGTGGACAAGTCAATTAACAACCCACTTTTGGATGTAGACATTTCAGATGCAATGGGGGCTTTGGTTAATATTATCGGAGGTCCGGACATGAGTCTTGACGAATGCAAATCAATTATAGAAACAGTAGGCAACAAGTTAAATTCTGATGCAAAACTAATATGGGGGGCTCAGATTTCTGAAGACATGGAAAAAGCCATAAGGGTTCTGATTATTGTTACAGGAGTAAAGAGTTCTCAGATTTTAGGACAGGGAGAATCGCCCGAAAGTACAAAACGCAGGGAAATTGAAGAAGAGCTTGGAATTGAATTCTTTGAATAAAACTTAAAAACCTTTTATTTTTAATTAAAGTATGAGTGTTAAAGGATTTCCAGGAAAGATAAAATCTTTTTTTATCCAATGCAGGAGAGTTTGGTATATTCTGAAAAAACCAACAAAAAAAGAATTTGAAACGATTGCAAAGATATCTGCAGTCGGAGTCCTTGTATTGGGAGCTTTCGGTTTTTTAATTTCAATAATTCTGAAATTATTCTCTTAAAAAAGTTTATAAACCCAATAATTTTAAATAAATCATCTGCTTCTCAAGGATTTGAGTTGTAGATGGAGCTAAAAAAATC
The DNA here is from genome assembly GCA_964598635.1 of Candidatus Woesearchaeota archaeon. Classification (GTDB taxonomy): domain Archaea; phylum Nanobdellota; class Nanobdellia; order Pacearchaeales; family GW2011-AR1; genus CAZRCO01. The sequence continues at coordinate 27,555 of CAZRCO010000003.1, forward strand.
TAAACATGATGAGGTTTTAAAAATGATATTTATTATTAAAGTCACGACAAATAAAGAAGAGAAAGCAGTGGATATGATTGCTGAAAGGATTGAGAAAAAAAATCTTAATTCTTATTCAGTCCTTAGACCACATGGATTGAGAGGCTATATTTTTCTGGAGGCAGAAGACAGGGAAAGTGCTGAGGAATCTGTATTTAATTTACCTTATGTAAAAGGAATAATTGGAAAAACAATTAGTTATGAAGAAATAAAAAATATGGTTGAGCCTTCACCAGAGTCTATATCAATAGAAGAAGGAGACATTGTTGAAATTATTTCAGAGCCATTCAAAAGGGAAAAGGCAAAAGTTTTAAGAGTGGATAAACAAAAGGGAGAAGTAGTGGTAAGTTTGCTTGGAGCTCTTGTTCAGTTACCAGTTACAATTAAATTGGATAATGTTAAGGTAGTAAGAAGAGAGAAGGAGGAGGAAGAAACTTAAAATGCAAATCAAACTTTTAGTTGAAGGGGGAGATATGAAGCCAGGTCCTGCACTTAGTCAGAAGTTAGGGCCTTTTGGAATTAATATGGGGCAGGTTATTCAGAAGATAAATCAGGCAACAAAATCCTTTCATGGATTAAAAGTTCCTGTAGGATTAGAAATAAATCCTTCAACAAAAGCCTTTGAAATAACAGTCTTTTCTCCGCCCGTTTCAGAATTATTAAAAAAGGAGCTTGGAATTGGAAAGGGTTCTGGAATTCAGTTGAAAGTTAAAGTTGCAAATGCTTCAATAGAACAAATAATTTCTATAGCAAAATCAAAATTTCCTAATTTACTTGCTAAAGACTTAAAAAAGGCTGTTAAAACTGTTATTGGTACATGTGTAAGTCTGGGGATTTTAATTGAAAACAAGCCTGCATCTGAAGTTGAAAGAGAAATAGAAGAAGGAAAATATGATAAAGAGATAAATGAAGAAAGAACAGAAACTTCTGGAGAGAAAAGAAATAAACTAAATGAATTTTTCAAGGAAGTCTCAAGCAGGCAGGAAAAAGAAGCTGCTAAAGCATTAAAGGAAGAAGAAACAACTGGGGAAACAGAAGAAACTAAAAGTGAGAAAGAATCTTAAAGAATAGCTTTATAAATTTTCAGTAGCTCCCTTATTTATGGGGCTATGGGGTAGCCTGGTAGCCTTTCAGGTTTGGGACCTGACGACCCCGGTTCAAATCCGGGTAGCCCCATTTAATTAAAATAATAATTTAAAATGCCAGTTAAACTTAAAAAAACAAAATCAGCAGGAAGATTTGGTGCAAGGTACGGAAAAAAGCCAAAATCAAAACTTGTGAAAGTTGAAGAAATGCAGAGAAAAAAGCAGAGATGTCCTTACTGCGGGAAATTAGGAGTTAAAAGACTTTCAAAAGGATTATGGCAATGCACAAGAAAAAAATGCAATAAAAAATTTGCCTCTGATACTTTTTATCTAAAATAAAATGCCAACCTACAAATGCTTTAAATGCGGGAGGAAGATTCAAAGCAATATACTTGAAAAGAGATTTGTATGCCCAAAATGCGGGGGGAAAATTTTTTACAAACCAAGGACCAAAGTAAAAAAAGTGAAAGCAGTTTGAATAACATAAACTTATAAGTAATTGCATAATATAGTGAAAAATATACAAAAAAGTTACGAAATATTTATAAATATCCACTAGCTAAAGTTACCATGGTTTTTAAGAAGTTAAAAAAAGTTTTTTCTGGGAATATGGGCGATGAATTTGATGAAGATAGTTACCTGGAGATTGATTTAGGGAGAGAAGAAAAGGAAAATAAGGTTTTGGTAAGACTTTTTGTTCTGAAACATTATGATGATGTTAATGAGATACTTAATGCACTTAGAGAAGGATATACTATTGCTGTAATTGATATAAGAATCCTAAGGCAAAAAGATTCAATTGAATTAAAGAGGGCAGTTTCAAAGATTAAAAAAACAATTGAAGCCCTTGAGGGAAGTATTGCTGGATTTGGAGAAAACATAGTAATTGCCACACCTTCTTTTGCAAAAATCCACAAAGAAGCAGAACCTTCACTAGAGAAGAAGAAATCAAAATTTGAATAATTCTAAAATAATTTAGACTTTAGCGATTGAAAATACTGTTTTTAACGCCACAATTATTGTTGCAGGTACAAATAACGTAAGTAACGCTGCGAATATTGAAGAAACTGTATCTCCTATTCCAATACCGATTAAAGATCCTGTCACACTTTCCATTCCAAATCTGCTGACAATCACCAATATTGCTGCTGTCACAAGAAAAGTCTGTGAGTCCTTTCCACTGACATTAATAGAAAAACCCACAAACAATCCCAGAATGACCAAAATACCATAAATCTGAGGACTGTATTTTGTTAATGAAGGAATCGGAATTAATCTTGTAAAAACTCCTATAGCAATTGCTAAAATAACCCCAGATAAAAAAGCCCATGCACCTACTGAATTTTCCTTTGCTCTAATAACCATCTTTTACCTAACTTTGTCTAAAAAAATAAATTAAATTAATATATAAATTTTTTGTCAGCTCTTCTCTTAAAGTATATTTCCAATTATATAAATCTTTATAAGTCATAGCAACTCCAAGATGACTACAGATGAAAACAAAATCTTTCAGTTTATTTTGCTTAAGCCTTTTTGCATTACTTTTGTTTGTAAGTTTTGGGAGTGCTTTAAGCATTTCTCCATCTTCTCTTAATGATTTTACTTATGAAGGGCAATCTCAGACAGTTACTGTTACAGGGACAGGTACAATTACTTTTATCCAAAATCCATCTTCAGTTTTCACAATTAATGAAATAGGTTCTGGTATTTTTAATATTACACTGAATTCTGGCTCTTTGCCTTCATACATAGAAAAAAATGAAGAGATTGTTAGTTTTAGCGATGGTACTACTAGTACCCAAAATCTTACTTTAAACTTCGTAAAATCATTCTGTAAGAAAGGTCCCATAAATGCCTCTGGGCAGTTAATATTAGATGTGAAAATTGATAATAAAGGACAAGGAGATGATGAAGAGTGGT
>CAZRCO010000004.1:0-5412 GCA_964598635.1 Candidatus Woesearchaeota archaeon
TGCAGTGTTTACTGCTAGGACTACACGGGTATCTAATCCGTTTTGCGCCCCTAGCCTTCATCCCTTACTGTCAGAACCGTCCTCGTAAGGTGCCTTCGCTATTATTAGTCCGACCAAGATTAAAACATTTTACCGCTACCTTAATCGTACTCCTTACGCCTTCCGGTCTCTAGCTTGATAGTATTTCTTGCCCGCCTTATCCTTGAGAGATAAGATTTCACAGGAAACTTATCAAGCAAGCTACGGATATTTTAGACCCAATAATTATGGCTGCGACTTGGACAGCTAGTATTACCGCGGCGGCTGGCACTAGTCTTGCCCAGTCCTTATTCGCCAAACTTTTTACATTTGGCAAAAGCTTCTCAATGAGAAGCACTCTGGCTCAAACTGTCACGCTTACGCGCATTGCAGATTATTCCTAACTGCTGCACCCCGTAGGGCTGGGAATAGTGTCTCAGATTCCCTCTCAGGGCCTCTCCGCTAAGAGCCCTTACGGATCTTTGGCTTGGTGGGCTATTACCCCGCCAACTACCTAATCCGCCGCAGCCCCATCCTTAGGCTCGAGTTTGAGAGATAAATCATTCCAGGGTATATCTCTTATCAAGTATTAACCTCAGTTTCCCGAGGGTATCCTTGACCTAAGGTTAGGTTAGCTACGTGTTACTGAGCAGTTCGCCATTCACCCAAATTCCGAGGAATCAAGGCAAAAGACTTGCATGCCTAAGTGCAAACCAGAGAGCCGCAGCCGCCAGCAGGATCAACTGGATTTAAACAATTTCACTAATCTCCCTCGTCAAATTAAATGATGCGAGAAATTTCCATTGCGCATTATCTTCAAAAGATAACACTTCACACAAACCCCCACTAATGGCTTATTGGCTTAAAAGAGAATTACAATTAGATGACTGCTTTTACATACATCATACCTTAATGCTATGAATGAAATGTATAATTAAGGCACTCATCTTAGTTACGATTATTGAAATTAACATTGACTATATAAATGTTTCGAAGATAAAAAATAAAAACTTGTTTTTACTAACAATTTTATGTCTCTAAAGCAATATAAACAAAAAAGAAATCTGAAAAAAAGCGGTGAGCCAAAACCCATAGTTAAAAAAACAAAATCAAAAAAAATCTTTGTTATTCATGAACATCACGCAACGCATTTACATTGGGATTTAAGATTGGAAATGAATGGAGTTCTAAAAAGCTGGGCTGTTCCAAAACAGCCTCCAAGAACAAAAGGAACAAAACGTTTGGCAATACAAGTTGAAGACCATCCTCTTGAATATGCAACTTTTAAAGGAACAATTCCTGAAGGACAATACGGCGCGGGAAAAGTGGAAATCTGGGACAAAGGAACTTATGACATCTTGGAAAAAACAGGAAAGTCAATGAAATTCACATTGCACGGAAAAAAACTTGAAGGAGATTATGTTTTAGTAAAAACTCCATATGGAAACAAGCCGGAAAAATCATGGCTGTTATTTAAAACTAATTAATAGCTTTCTTATAAGCCCTTTCAATTTTTTCAGGTAAAGAATTCCACCACTTTTCCCATCCTGCATCCCCCACTTTAATGTCTTTCGCAACACAAATTCGCGGTCTATTTCCCATTCCAATATCAGAGGAAACATGTAAGTCTTTTTCTTTTTTCAAATTTTCTTCAACATTTTTATAAAACTTGTCTTTACCTTTAGGCATTCTAAAAATAACAAAGGCAACTCTCTCATTACTTTTTCCTTCATCGGTAGACCTTATTTCGACATTTAATGAATTTAATCTTTCCAACCATTCCTCTTTCAGATTTTTGTCAACATCAATTCCTCTCCAAATCTTTTTTGGGTATTCTGTTCTTCCTCTTAAGGGCTCGTCAGGATAATGTCCATAAACAGTTTTATATGCCATAGTGGGCGCATTAATTTTTCTTCCAAAATTATTCCTATATCTTTTTTTTAATTCCATAAAGAAACATATTAAATAAATTTTAAAAATCTTTAGTTATTTACTTTTATTTAATATTTCTAACAACGTTATAACTATCTCATGTCCTATTAAAATAATTAACAAAGAAAACAATCCAACTATCGAAAGAATTATTCCCTGAATAAACATGTAGAACAAACTTATTAAAAAACCGGTTACAAAAATCCCGATAAAAATATACAGAATTTTTATGTCAAAATGTTTGTAAAAAGGATATTTCATCTTAAATTAAACTCCAAACCTTGCTCCTGCTCTTGCTTTTCTTTTTGCTTCTTCTTCAACATCAATTCCCTCACCTATCCACCATTCCAGGCCAGGAATTTCCTTTAAAGTTGAAAGCTTGTGAGCTTTGCAGTATCCTACTGCCATTAAATAAAACATAATCCCCAGACTTTTCTCGCTTTTATTATTTCCAATTATTATTTCATCAGCTCCTTTTACAAAATTATTTGTGTCACAAATCATTAAAACTTTTTTATTAACTTTTAAAGTGTCATTTAATGCATTTTTATCAAGCCACGAATCAACTATTATTGTCAGTTCATTTTCGAAAAAGTCAGGTAATTGGGGATTAGTTAAAATTCCCGCAGGATATTTTTTTGTGAAAACTCTTATTCCTGTAAGTCTGCCGAACATTTCCGCCCCCCTCCATCCTGCCTGCCTTTTGCAAACAAGGATTACCTCTTCAGGTTTAAATTTTGATAAAAATTGTATCCCCTCCCTCAATTTTTCATCAATTAAATCTGTATTAAATATTGCTAATCCATCTGCACGTCTTCTGTAAACAAAAGTTCTCATATTCGGAGTTACAACTCTTGTTCCAAGATAAATACCTGATTTTACATAATCTTCCAAAGGAACAAGCATATCTGCTTTTTTCTTTCCCTTAACTTTTTCTTTTAATTCCTCTGTGCTAACTTCCTCTATGGAAACTTTTTCTTTAAGTCTGGCAGCTTTTTCAAGAAGCTCCTGCCTTTTTCTCTCAAGCTCTTCTGTCTTTAGTGACTCAGCCTCAGCTGCTTTTTTAAAGTCTCCTTTTGAACCTTCAGTTTTTTCAAGGTTTTCAATTTCTTCTTCAACTTTTTCAATTTTTTTAACCTTGGATTTTTTTTCAGGTTTTTCTTCTTCCTTTTTCTTTCTTGGCATATGAATTCAGGGAGAAATAGATTTTTAAGGGTTTCGTTAATTGTTCTCTGATAGTTAATTGCTAAATTCTTTTTAGTTCCTGTTCAATCTCAATAAGCCTTTTTATTTTTGCTTCTCTTTCCTTTCCTGTTATCCCGCATTTAAAAAAATCAGCCTGGAAACCAAAAGCCAAGTCAGCAAGTATTGTTTCATCAGTTTCCCCACTTCTGTGAGAAAATATTGTTTTGATATTATTTTTTCTTGCTAGTTCAGCAACTTCAGCAACTTCAAGAAGAGAGCCGATTTGATTTGGTTTTATAATGATTCCATTAATACTTTTCATTTTAATTGCTTTTTTCAGCCTGTTAAGATTTGTAACAGTTAAATCATCCCCTACAATTAATCTGTCCGGAAATTTTTTTAACAGCTTAGCAAAGTTCATAAAATCCTCCTCATGAAACGGATCTTCAATATATAATAAATGAAAATTTTCAGTTAAATTTGAAATGTAATCAAACTGTTCTTTTTCATTTCTTATTAGCTTTGGATTTAAATAATGATATTTTTTTCTTTTATAAAAGACAGAACCTGCAACATCCAAACCTTCATCAAGATAAATTTTTCTTCCATCCCACATATTATCCTTTAAATCTTTCAAAACTTCAAGAGTTCTTTTATTATCTAATGAAGTTATCCATGCATCCTCGTCATTTTTTCTGCTTTTAAAATTTGAATCAATATTCTTCAGAATTATCTGCGCGTCAATTTTTGCGTCTTTATTTATGTTTGAAGAGTTTGTAACAGAATTAGTTTCAGGGATAATCAAAAATTCCTGAAAGTCCGGTTTTCCCGCGTCTATATCAGAATGTTTTCCTCCCCCAATACAATTTCCAACCAGTCTCGGAAAATTTCCGGGGTTTTCTGTATTAAACGTCGGATTAATTAACTGCCAAATTTGTTTTTTTTGCTCATTTGCCAGTGCTTTCAGAATTGCAGATTCCAGAGCAAAAAGAGTATTTGCTCCGATATGTCCGTCAACAATATCTTCTACTCTCCGCAAATCCTCAAATTTTTCTATAATTTCTTTTGAGAAATAATCACTAAGCTGTTTTATCTTTTTTATATCTTCCTCCAGATTTTTTCTGTAAGGTTTTTTCTCATATTTCCCTGTAGATTTTCCCGTCGGAGAACTTGCACTGAAATTTCCAGCATTAGTTTTAATTGAAATAAGAATTGTTTTTCCTTTGCGGGAATCTAATATTTGTTTTCCAGAAATATCTTTCACAACAACCATAAAAAGAATTATTGTTTTTCCTTTAAATAATTAACTAACTTTCTTCCTCTTCAGGCTCTTCACTATATTCTTCCTGCTCGTCTTCAGGACTGGCAAGTTCCATTATTTCTCCTTCTTTTGCAATTTCTTCTTCTTCAGATATCTCTTTTTCCTCAACTTTTTCATCACTGATTTTAGCTTCTTTTATTCTCTTCAGTTTTTCTTCCCTTTTTTTTGGAAGAGGTCTTTTAACAGAAATTGGAAGTATATTGGAATCCAGTTCTATTTCTGCTATTTTAAGAGCATCATACTTGACTTTCTCCAAATCTTCTTTGCTGATTTTAATTAATAATGGCGCATTCATAGCTATCTGCAGAGCCCTTGCTCCAAGAATTCTCGATATTTCATATTTGGAAAAATTTTCTTTGTTCATTTTTCTGTCAAAGTTATTCCTGATTTTTCTATTATTGAAAATATTTCTTTTCTGACGTTTTTAGATATTTCTATTATCTTTTCTAACTCTTCTTCGCTTATTGCCCCCTGATTTCCTTTTTGCATTGAGAAAATGAAATTATCCGAGCCTGCATTTGTCAGCCTCATCTCAGTAATATCTTCCTCTTCCATTGTAGGATCTACAATTAAATTCTCTCCAATTTTGTGAACTGTGATTGAAATAGGAGTTTCTTTTGATAACGGAATTTTCTTATCTGATAATTCACCGTATAAAACTTTTCCTTCTTTCTTATCATACTTTGGAATTCTGGCATTTTTTAAGGCAACAATTGCTCCGATTCCCGCAGCATCTAATAAGTTACCATCATCATTTATTGAATAAATATCTATGAAAACATTCCAGACTTTTTCTCCTTTTTCTATGCATAATTTCTCCAATTCTATAAATTTACTCTCTCTAATTCCACGGTCAATTATTCTCCCTAATTCGATAGCAGGAAATCTAGGAGGGCCGCTTTCAAATCTTGGAGAGCTTAAAGGAAGCAATTCTGCTGTTACCATTAAATTTCCTT
>CAZRCO010000004.1:5422-29247 GCA_964598635.1 Candidatus Woesearchaeota archaeon
GGTGAATCTGGATAAGGTTCTGTAACATCCATTTTAATTCCGACTATAACTTCTGTTTTTCCGATTTTAACTCTTGCACTTCCTTCAGAATTCTTTGAAACAGATGTCTCAACTGTTATTTCTCTGAATTCTTCCAGTTTTCTTCCGTCAAATCTTTTCCCTTCTGATAAATACTGCCTGATTCTTTCTCCTGTTATTCTTGATGTTTCTAACATTTACCTTTCCTCCAGAGCTTCTTCCAATGCCTTTTTCTGAATTTCATAAATTTCTTTACAGGCATTTTTTGCAAGTTTAATTACTTCTCTCAGTTGTTTTGTTTCAATTTTTCCATCTAACTGAATATGTGTTATTTTTCCGTCTTTGGTAAGTGTAACCGGAATATCTGTTGCTCCTTCTCCATCTTCCCAGTCTTCTTCATCTTTGTTAACATCCACAACTAATTGTTTATCTAATTTTCCAATTGATACACTGCTAACAAGGCTTTTCATTGGAATTCCTGCATGTGCCAAGGCCATAGCAGCAGCATTTATTCCTGCACATCTTGTTGAAGCATTTGCCTGCATAATATCGATATAAACATCAATTACCAAATTGGGATATTTTTCAATCATTAAAATTGGTTCTAAAGCCCATTCAGTTATTTTGCTTATTTCTGTACTTCTTCTTGAAGGGCCAGGTCTAATTCTTTCTGTGACAGAAAAACTTAGCATTTCATAAGTGCATCTTAGAGTTCCTTTTTCAGGATTTTGCTGATGTTGGGGATGCATTTTTCTTGGTCCATAAACTGCAGCTATTGCAACAGTATCACCGAAAGCAAACATCGCACTCCCGTCTGCATTTGGGATGATTCCGACTTTTGCTTTTATAGGTCTCATTTCATCAATTTTCCTTCCATCAGGCCTTTTAAACTTTGAAGATTTTTTTGCTGTCATTTTTCTTCTTCTCCAAACCATTTTTTTACTTCTTCTGTTAAACCATGAATAAAGACTTTATCACTTATGAAAAGTATTGCATCTTTTGCTTTCAATTCATCTTCTATTTTATCTCCTTTAATCCAGATTAGTCCGTTTTGTCCTACAGTTATATTGCATCCTGTTTTGTCTTTTATTAGATTTACCATGCTTCCTTCTCTTCCAATCACTCTTGGAACTTTGTTTGGGTTTATCTGAATAATCATTCCTTCTTCAATTTTCCCAAGCCCTCTTGATTTTATTGTTACGTCAATTCCTCTTTTGTTTACTCTTAAAATTTTCACAGCAACCATATCCCCCAAATCCATTATTTCATCCAAGCTATTTCTGTTTACATATCTTGGAATCTCTGTCAAAGATAAAAAAGCATTTTCAGGGGAATTAACGTCTATAATTATTCCGTTAAATACCAGGTTTTCAACTTTTCCTATTACCACATTTCCTCTTCTTGGCTGATATGTTCCTGACAAAGGAATTACTTTTATAAGCCGGTTATTTTCTTCAGCCAAACCATATCTTATCGCGACAATCTCATCCCCTCTTTTTTCAGTTCCTTCTCCCGGAAGATAATCCTCTCCTTTAGCAATAGTTTCTCCTGGGATTATTTTTTTTCTTTTTTCTGTCATTTTATTCTTTAATTTCCTCGCTTATAACGCTTCCATGTGTAGCTGAGTTTAATTTGTCATAAAAATCCATTATCATTCCGGAAGGAACATTGACAACAATCTCCAAATTTCCATCTGAATGCCAATTCTCTTGCTGTTTAAATTCGTTTACCAAACCATAAACTTTCCCTGTATATATTGCGGGAATTATTAATTTAATTTTCTTTATCTCAATTTTTATAGGGATTATTTTTTCTATTTGTACAAGAATATCTCTAATTTGTTTTTCTATAGGAATATCTTTTATATTTACCTGTGCCTGTTCTAAAGCCTTTTTAATTCTTTCAGGAGTATGGGGACTTTTTGTTTGAGGATCAATAGCATTCTTTGCCAGAAAATCAATTACCTGCTTGAGTTTCTCTTCTCTTTTTTCATCTCTGTATTCCTGGCTTACAAGAACTTCTCCTTCTTTAACAATTTTCCCGACAATTTTACCTGTGTCAAGGGTTCCGAAACTTTTTTCAAGGTCAGAATTGGAAGCAGCCATTCCTTTTTTTGCATCTGTGAAAATTCTGTCCCCCTGCATTTCAATATCTGAAATCTCTCCTTTCTTAAATCTCAAAGCTTCGTCTAGATCAACAATAATCTCAAAATTCTTCCCTGCCTTTTTTATCCTTGCTGTAGTTTGGGTCATCTTGTATGTCTCCTTTTTAACCAATCATAAATTTTACCTATTGAGTTAGGGGTTATTTCTATCACACCACAATATATTACCTGCTCAGTTATTATTCCTTCTTCAATATTCATTGTTCTTTGAGTGTATAATCTATTTGTTTTAATATCAACTTCACTAACACTCTCCTCTCTATCCGGAAAAACTAATAAATCTCCCTTAGAAATTGTTTCAAGTTTTCTGGATTTATTTGTCATATCAATCTTCATTTTATTTTAAGAATTCACTTATCTCTTCTCCTCCCCTAAGTCTCTCGAATTTTTCTTTATCATTTTTAATATAGGATAGTTCAAACCTGTCTAAGTTAAACTTGTTTCCCTGGATTTCTTTAAATATATCTAATGCAAGCTTAACTCCTTTTTTGATTGTTAAATCTTTTTTATATCTCTCTCTTAATTTTTCTCTTATTTTGTCATCATTTTCTCCGATAGCATTTGCATAATATCCAAGATAATTTCCTGTTACATCTATAGTATAAAGCTGTGGTTTTTTTCCTGTAATCCCCGCAATCATTAAAGATACCCCAAAAGGTCTTGCTCCGCCGTATTGAGTGAACTGTTGTTTTACATTTGAGATTTCCTTAACTATTAATTCAGGTTCTATCTGGGAATCATAAGTTACCCTATGCTGCTGCGCCAAAACCTGAGCCCTTTCAACAAGAACTCTTGCATCAGAAATTATACCTGCAACACTTGCTATGATATGCAAATCAATTTCATAGATTTTAGTTGCAGATTTTGGAACTATTAAATTATCCTCTATTCTTTTGTCAGCAATTATAAACACCCCATCAGAGCAGAGCATTCCAATACTTGAGCTTCCAAGCCTGACAGTTTTTTCAGCATATTCTACCTGAAGCAAATGACCTCCGGGTGAGAACATAGTTGCAGTTCTGTCATACCCCATTGTCTGGTGTTGTATATCTATAGGCATATCCATTTTAATTTACCTTCTCAGCATTTTCAAAATTAATGCTAAATTCTGATTTTATATACATTTTAATCTCCAAGAAATTGATAATAATACAATTTCCGTTCTTATTCTTCCAAAACGTTAGGAGGGAATTATTTAAAAACCTTTTTATTCCGCCCTTTTTTGATTAACTATCCCATGCCTTAAAAATAATTTCGTCAAACCAGTTTCCCATATCTTTTTTTAGGACGGATAATTCTAAACTTTTCTTTCTGCCTTCTTTATCTGTGTATTGAATAACACCATCCTTAGAATTTGTAATAAGATAATGATAAATAGCAACACACTTTCTTATTACTTCCCAATAATTTTCTGATTTTGTCTCTGTTTTTTCTATAATTTCATCCATTACATTAGTAAATTCTGTTGGAATTCTAACTCTATATTCTACATATCTCTTCATTTTATTATCCCGAAGACTTTGTTTATAATAATTTCTATAGAAAAATATTATTTGTTCAAACCTTTCAATGTTCCGCTTACTCTTACTACAGACATCTTCTCAGGACACACACACAAACTCGCACGGACCTCGTTCACAGCTTCACGATTTACAGAAATTATTGCAGAATTTTGTTTTTTTTCTATAAACATTAAACCTGTTCTTGACATCCCCAAAACACCAACAAAATTTAAAATAGCCTTTTCAATATTTTCTTTCAAATTTTTTCCATTATCGGCTTTAACCAGTAAATATCTTTTCTTTTCCCGCATTGACGGCTTCAAGGACTTTAAGCGTTTCATTAAAAAAATAAGAAGATAAACCATAAAAACCTTTTGGAATTATTAAAAGCCTTTTTAAACCCATTTGTATAATAATTTTAAAGAGGTGAATGAAATGAAAATTTTAATTATTTAGAATGGAAGTATGTACCGTCGGGGGTTTTGAAGAAGTAGGAAAAAATATGACTGCAGTCAAAATTAAAGATGACGTAATAATTTTTGATGCAGGAGTTTATTTGCCGGCTATAGTGGAATACCAGGAACAGGAGACTGAATCAGCAATTCCTTCTGAAGAAAAACTTAGGAGTATCGGAGCTCTTCCGGATGATAGGGTATTAGACAAATTAGGATGGAGAGATAAAGTCAGAGCAATAATAGTTGGTCATGCTCATTTGGATCATCTGGGAGGAGTCCCCTTTATTGCAAAACGTTATCCAAGGGCAGAAATTATTGCAACGCCATTTACAATGGCAGTTTTTGATAAAATTTTGGAAGATGAAAAAATCACCTTGAGAAATCCCAGGAGAACTGTTAAAGAAAATTCAAATTATATTATCAAAGGCAAAAGCGGAAAATATCTGGCAGAATTTATTCATACAACTCATTCAACTTTGCAATGTGTATTTATTGCTTTGCATACAAATGAAGGAATCTTTTTTTATGCCCTGGATTTTAAGTTTGATAACTATCCTGTAATCGGAGCTCCTCCAAATTACAAAAAATTAAAAGAAGTAGCTAAGAAAGGAATTAAAGTTCTTGTTGTTGATTCTCTTTATTCAGGAACTGAAAGAAAAACTCCAAGCGAAAGAATTGCGAGAGATTTATTAGAAGATGCCCTGTCTTATGTAAAAGACAGAAATTCAGGATTAATAGTTACAACTTTTTCCTCACACATCGCAAGGTTAAAAAGCATAGTTGATTTTGGAAGAAAAACAAGAAGAGAAATTGTATTCTTAGGAAGAAGTCTTAACAAATATATAAGAGCAGCTATTAAAGTTAATCAGTGTCCTTTTCGAAAAAATATTAAATTACTGAATTATAGAAAGCAGGTTAATTCTTTTTTAAAGAAGGCAGATAAGAACAGAGGAAAATATTTGATTGTCTGCACCGGACATCAGGCAGAACCGGGTTCTATACTTGATAGAATTGTAAATGATGATACCCCACTTAAATTAAAAAAAGGAGATAATGTAATTTTTTCATCAAGTGTTATTCCTACAACCGTCAATATAAATAACCGTGACAAAATGGATAAAAAACTTAAAAAGAAGGGAGTGAGAATCCAGACAGATATTCATGTATCTGGTCATGGAGCAAGAGAAGATTTAAGAGATTTACTGGAAATTTTAAAACCGAAACATATAATCCCTGCCCATGGTTCTTTGCATCAAGAAACTCCAATGGTAGAACTTGCGTCAGAACTAGGGTATAAATTTGGTGAAACATCCCATTTGTCTTCAAATGGTAAAGTATTAAAATTATAATTTCGTATAATTACAAATGGTAGATCAAGAAATTTTGGAAGGATTAAGATTCGCACTTGCCAGAGGAGAATCTCTTCAGCAGGCAATGTATAGTTTTTATAATGCCGGTTATGAAAGGGGCAAAATTGAAGAAGCGGCAAGAGCTTTGGTATATATGGGAAAAGAAAGAGAACCTGTAACTAAAAGAGTTTTTCCAATGGGGGAGCAATATGCAGAAACAAAACCCTCCGCTATTACAGGAATGGGAAGGCAGGAAGGAGTCAGACAAATTATTCCTTCAATCAAATCCCAAATACAACCCCTTAAACCTTCTCCAAAAGTTTCTCCGAAAACAGAAGGAATAAAGCCCAAGGTTCAGAAACCTGTAATCAAGAAAGGTCTTTTCGGAAAGCCTAAGCCAGTTAAACCTGCTCCTATTAAACCTGCCAAAATAAAACCCGTTGAAAGAGTATCAAGATATGGCGAAAAAGTAAAACGTCCAAGAAAAAAAGTAATTGTAAGAATACTTATTATTACCTTAATTTTGTTATTAGGTATTTTAGCTGCTGTTATAATATTTAGAGATGAACTCATAAATCTCTTTAATAATTTACTTCAAAATGTCTGAGATTTATCAGCCTGATAGACTATTTTTCTGAGATTATATATCTGATTAATTAATTGAATTCTGTTATTTAATCACAATCATTTTTATATAGGTTCTCTTTTTAGAAAAATTATAATTTACTTGATTAAAAATGGTGAGAAAATATAAAAAATGGTGATAGAAATATGGTGAAATTCGCACATATGGCTGATATCCATCTTGGAGGGTGGAAACAGCAGCCATTACAGGAATTGAATTTTAGGTCTTTCCAAAAAGCTATCGGGAATTGCATAGATGAAAGAGTTGAATTTGTTTTAGTTGCAGGAGATTTATTTGACACAGCATATCCTCCCATAGAAATTCTCAAAGAGACTTTTTCAGAATTCAGGAAATTAAAAGAGTCAGGAATTCCATGCTTTATTATTGCTGGAAGCCATGATTATTCTGTATCTGGAAAAACTTTTCTGGATGTTCTGGAAAAAGCAGGTTTCTGCAAAAATGTAGAAGATTTTGAAGAAAGAGAAGGTAAAATAATTCTTAATCCAACAATCCATAAAGGAGTTGCTCTTTACGGTTATTCAGGAAGAAAATCAGGACTTGAGATTCCTGATTTGAGAAAAGTTAAATTAAATGATTCTCCGGGCATGTTCAAGATTTTTATGTTGCACACAACGATTAATAAAGCAAAAGGAAATTTACCAATAGATGCTATAGAAATAGAAACACTTCCGAAAGCAGATTATTATGCTCTCGGACATTTGCATATAGATTTTAAATACAACAATTTTGTTTATCCTGGGCCGATATTTCCTAATAATTTTCAGGAACTCGAGGATTTAAAAAAAGGAAGTTTTTATATTGTAAATACAAATTCTGAAAATCCTCTAAGGAAAATAGAACTGAAACTTAAAGATATTGTTGCTCTAAATTTTGAAATTAAAAATGCAAATACAGCTACAGAGCAGATTATCTCAGAACTAAATAACAGGGATATTAAGGATAAAATAATTCTTTTGAGAATAAGAGGACAACTTGAAAACAGCAAAACTTCGGACATAAAATTTTCACAAATAGAGGATTTTGCGAATCAAAAAGGAGCTTATTTCGTTTTGAGGAATACTCATGACTTGAAAACAGAAAAAATTGAACTTGAATTAAATATCCAAAACTCGGAAAATGTTGAGGATGAAATAATAGAAATATATTCAAAAGAAAATCCATCCCATTTTAATAATGCTATTCCCCAGCTTGTAAATTCCCTTTCAATAGAAAAACAGGAAGGAGAAACCACAGAAAGCTTTGAAAGAAGAGTGCTGGATGAATCAAGAAAAATTTTAAAATTTTAAGAAGGAAAATGAAACTGAAAAGAATTATCTTAAAAAATATCAGAAGTTATGAAAGCCAGGAAATAGAGTTTCCAGAAGGTTCTACTTTGCTTTCAGGAGATATAGGAAGCGGAAAAACTTCAGTTCTTTTGGGAATAGAATTTGCTCTCTTTGGACTACAGCCAGGGCAAAGAGGTTCTGCTTTGCTAAGGAATGGAGCAGAAGAAGGGGGAACAGTATTAGAATTTGAAGTTGAAAACAAAAGTATCAGGATCGAAAGGACTTTAAAGCGGGGCAAAACAATCTCTCAAGGTTATTGTTCTATTACTATAGATGGAGAGGAAAAAAACTTTTCTGTTACCGAATTAAAAAATAAAATCCTGGAATTGTTAAATTATCCAAAAGAATTTTCCAAAAAACAGAATATATTGTATAAATTTACAGTCTATACTCCCCAGGAGGAAATGAAACAAATTATACTTCAAGATCCTGTAACAAGAATGAATACATTAAGGCATGTTTTTGGGGTTGATAAATATAAAAAAATTATAGAAAATATTTCGATAGTGATTTCTAAAATAAGAGAGGAAAGAAGATTGAAGGAAGGAATAACTTTAGGTCTTGAACAGGATAAATTAAATTTAATATCAAAAGAGGACGAGCTTGAATCAAAATATTATAATGTAGCATCAGTTGAAAGAGAGCTTTTTCTTAAGAGAGAGGACAGAAAAAGAATCCAGGAAGAAAGAGATGAAATTTCAGGAAAAATCGAGGAAAAAAACAAATTTCTCCAGGAAATTGAAAAAACAAAAATAGTGATTTCCAGTAAAAAGGACTCTATCTTGGAAAATGAAAAAATAACTTTGAACCTAACTGAACAGGTTAAAGAACTTGAGAATATGGATTTTGACAACTCAATGGTTGATAATCTGGAAAAAGAAGTAGATACGAAAAGAGAGGAAAAAAAGAAACTGGATGAAGAGAACTTAAAAATAAATTCAGAAATAGCATCCATAAACCTCAAAAAAGAGGAAAACAGAAAGTTGGGGGAAAAACTTTCAAATCTGGAAATTTGTCCTACCTGCCTGCAGAATATTGATTCTTTATACAGAGCAAATGTGTTGAATAAAATCTACTCAGATAATGCTGAGGATAATAAAAAACTGGAAATTTTGGAAGATAAAAAAACTGAGAAGGCAAAAGATATAGAAAAAATTTCAGCAGAAATTTACGAAAAGGAAAGGGAATTGACAGAAAAAAAGATTTTAAAAGTTAAATTAGAAGGAGCTGAAGAGAAAAAAATAAGGATAGGGGAAATAAAAAAATTAAATATCTCTCTTGAAAAAGATACAGAACTTCTGGAAGCCCACATAAAAAACCTGGAAAATCTTGTTTCTGAATTAAGTATTGATAATTTATTTGAATTAAAAAAGAAGGAACTGGAAGAGGCATTAAGAGAAGAGAAAATTGCAGAAATAAAAGTTGCAGAACTTAAAAAAGAAATAGAAGTTTTCTCAAATCAGATAGAGGAATTAAGGGAAGAAATAGAAAAATCAGAGCAGATTAAAAAACAGCTTGATTATCTTAATGAACTTGAGAACTGGTTGTCAAAAAAGTTTATTTCAGTTATTTCCCTGGTTGAAAAAAGTGTCATGACTAAACTTAAAGCAGAATTTTTAAAGTCTTTTGCAGAGTGGTTTGGGATGCTTGTCACTGATTCCTTTAATATATATCTTAGGGATGACTTCACTCCGATAGTAGAATATCAAGATTATGAAATTGATTATTCATATCTTTCCGGAGGGGAAAGAACAGCTATAGCCTTAGCTTACAGACTCTCATTAAACCAGGTAATTAACTCTTTATTGAGTAAAATAAAAACCAGAGATTTGGTCATACTTGATGAACCTACAGATGGATTTTCTGAACAGCAATTGGACAAAATGAGAACTGTTTTTGAGCAATTAAATGTAGGGCAGCTTATTATTGTCAGCCATGAGCAAAAGATTGATAGTTTTGTGGACAATGTCATAAAATTGAGAAAAGAACGTGGGGTTAGCAGAAAAGAAGGTTAAAAAGGAGATAAGGCCAAATTTTGAGAGTCCGAAAAATTTATAAAACGTTATAACCTGTAAAAAATATAGATTCTGAAAGAATTGATTCTTAATATAACTAAAAATGGATACTGAATTAAAAAATTCAATTTTGAAAACAGGAACAACTATTCTAGGAATAGTTTGCAAAGATGGAATTGCAATGGCTGCTGACAGGCAGATGACAGCTGGTAATGTAGTTATGAGCAAAAGAAAAGAAAAAGTTGTTCAGTTAAATGATTATCTCGTTTTCTCTGCTTGTGGTTTAGCCGCTGCATCAGATAGAGTTAAAAAAATACTACCAGCAGAACTCAGACTTAAAGAATTACAATCTAAATCTCGTCCAACAGTAAGGCAGGCAGCAAGTTTGCTTGCTTCAATAATATACTCTACAATAAGGCAGCCTTCAATGGTTCCTGATGAAATGGGCGCTTTAATAGCAGGGATTAATGAGGATGGAAGTTTTGAACTTTATACAATAGATCCTGCAGGAAGCATACAGAAAATAGAAGATTATGACGCTAATTTTGGAAGCGGAATGTCATTTGTTCTTGGACTTTTAGAAAGACAGTGGAAAAAAGGAATGAGTATTGAGCAGGGAGTTGAACTGGCAAAAGAAGCTTTAAAATCTTCAACACAGAGAGATACAGGAAGTGGCTATGGAATAGATATATTTACAATCACAAAAGAGGGAATTAAAAAAGTGGTTGAACAGGAAATATTACCTGAATACAGGAATCAATAATAATTTAGCATAATCTAACTATTTAAGAGGATATAAGGGATATAAATCAAAAATCACAGATTTTTCAAGAAATTTAAACAACCAAATGGATATAAAAAAATCACAGATTTTTAACATCCAATTCAAAGATGTAATGGAGTATTAAAATGGATATCTTAAAAAATATAACAGACAAGTTACAGGAAAATATTACTGAAGCTAATTTTGAAGGAGCAAATATAGTTCTTTACACAGATAATGCTAAGTTTTTTATGGAAGGAGAAGGGAAAATAAAAGAAATAGTTGCACAGATTAAAAAAAGAATTGAACTTCGTGCAGACCAAAAAATTCTTCCTGAACAGGAAAAAACAGAAGCAAAAATAAGAGAGATTGTTCCTGCAGAAGCAGACATAACAAATATAATTTTTGATTTTCACAGGAGCATTGTAATAATTGAGGCAAAAAAACCAGGATTAGTTATTGGAAAACAGGGCTCTATTTTAGAAGAGGTAAGAAGAAATACGTTATGGACACCCCAGGTTCAGAGATCTCCGGCTATAAAAAGCCAGATTACAGAAAATATAAGGCAGGTTCTTTATGCAAATAATAATTACAGAAGAAAATTTCTTAATTCTATTGGAAAGAAGATATACAAGGAATGGAATCCTGAAAAAGTTGATGAATGGGTTAGGCTTACATTTTTAGGGGGAGCAAGGCAAGTAGGAAGGAGCAGTCTTTTGTTACAAACACCAAATTCTAAAATTTTAATTGATTGTGGAATTGATGTTGCTTCTCATGGAATAGAAAAATTTCCATATTTTGATATTCCCGAATTTGATCTCTCTCAGATTGATGCAGTAATTATAAGCCACGCACATCTGGATCATGTTGGTTTGGTTCCATACCTGTATAAAATGGGTTATACGGGCCCGGTATATATGACTCTTCCTACAATTGATCTTGCAGCACTTATTTCTCTTGATTTCATCGGAGTTGCATACAAGCAAGCTGCTCAGCCATTGTTCAGCTCAAAGGATGTAAAAGAAATGGTAAAGCATACAATTTGCTTAAATTTTAACGAGGTTACAGACATAACTCCAGATATAAGATTAACATTTTATAATTCTGGTCACGCTTTGGGAAGTGCCATGGTTCATCTTAATATAGGAAATGGTTTGCATAATTTTCTTTATACAGCAGATTTTAAATATACAAGGACAAGATTATTAGATCCCGCAGTAACAAATTTTCCAAGACTTGAATCAGTTCTTACAGAAGCAACTTATGGTTCTAAGATTGATTTGTTGCCTCCAAGAGCTGAATCAGAAGAAAGGCTTTTGGAAATTGTCAATAGAACAATAGAGAGAGAAGGAAAAGTTTTAATCCCTGAACTTGGTTTGGGGAGAGCACAGGAAACAATGTTAATTCTTGAAGATGCGATGAAGAGAGGGGGATTAAAAAAAGTTCCAATATACATTGATGGTATGATTTGGGATATTAATGCCATTCATACAGCTTATCCTGATTTTTTAAGCAGTAAAGTCAGAAATCAGATTTTTCAGGACCAAAATCCTTTCACTTCTGAAATTTTCTCCAGAGTTGGAAGTCCGCTGGAAAGAAAAAAAGTTGTTGAAGGAGGTCCTTGCATTGTGCTTGCTACAAGTGGTATGCTTGTTGGCGGGGCTTCAGTGGAATATTTTCGGGAGTTTGCCGGAAATAAAAATAACTCAATAATTTTTGTTTGTTACCAAGGCGTTGGCAGCTTGGGAAGGCAGGTTCAGGAAGGTATTAAGGAAACTAAGATGATTGTAGACGGGAAAGAAGAAATAGTGCAGGTAAATATGGAAGTTAATACAATTGAGGGATTATCTGCACATGCAGGAAGAAATGAACTTCTCTCTTTTTTTAATAATATAAGGCCAAAACCAAAAAGAATAATTGTCAACCACGGAGAAGTTTCAAAATGTCTTGATTTGTCTTCTGCATTATACAAGTTTAATCGTGTGGAAACAAATGCCCCAAGAGTTTTGGAAACTTTAAGACTGCGATAAACCGGTAAAATTTTCAAACTCTGTTTTTGTAAATAAATTTAAATATATCTTTTTCTTGGTTAATTTATGAATAGAGGCAAAAAAAGAGGATATATTATTTTAGGGATATTGATTTTTCTATTAGGAATTTCTTCTGTTAATGCTGTTGTTGTGGGACATCGTGCAAGCGAATTTAAAATTAAAATAGACGGCACTGATAGAACATTACAATATGCAATAGAAAACAACCTTCTTAGAGGTACACATACTTACACTTCACCTTCTTCAATTCCAGATCCAGGCCATGATGCAGGAAATATCTGGATATCAACAGATAGTGGAGAAATGACTTTGAGAGATGCATTATCTGGGGGAGTAGAGCTTAAGGAAAGCTCTTTTACACAATATGTTTCTGTCAGCGCTCAGAATTTAGGTCATTTAGCAACAGAAATCATACTTTCTTCAGGAAAAAGTTTTCAGAAATCTATAAATGATGGGGAGCTTGCCTGTATTCCCGGAACTTGTTCTAGTTTAGGTTATGAATGTGGAACTTGGGGGAATGGTTGTGGTGGAACAATCAATTGTGGAACTTGTTCAGTTGGAAGTTGCATTTCCGGAATTTGTAGTTGCGTTTCGCATACATTTTCTGCTTGTTATAATAATGATTTATATTGGTATGATTCATGTGGATATAGAGAAGAGATAAAACAGGATTGCGGAGAAGATTCTTGTGGATCTTGGGGTAGTTGGTACAAGATTTCTACATGTACTTATAGAAGAGATAGGACGTGTTATGATAGGGGCTGCTCTGCTGGTTCGTGTTATGCCAATTCATATACTGATTCCGGAACAGCAACTTGTCCAAATGGAGGAATATGTACCGAAAGTGGTTGTCTTCAGGGCGGTCCTTCAGTTATTTGCACAGAGTTGCATAATATGGGGTTAATGGGCGAAGAAACATATAAAATAGATATTGAATATGCACACGACAACTTTTCTCCAGAAGTTATAAGAGGTTATCAGGCATGGGCAATTCCAATTGTAAGAGCCATGAGAAATTCCCCAGAAGCCGTAGAATCTGCGAAATTTATGGTAGATGCATTTATGGAAGAAATTAATTATCGCAGAGGAGAAAAAGAAGAAGGAAATGAAATAGGAGCTTTATTCCTGGAAAGAGGAGTGCCTTTATTTGAAAGAATTGGAGTGCATATAAATGAACCAGATTGGAAATCTTTATTTAAAACACAGATAAACCCTCTTTATTTGGATTTCATTGAATCCGCATTAGGAAATAATTTACTCTCAACAAGAAATTTAATTGCAAATGCTCTAGAAATTTCCCAAGATGATAATGAAAATAAGTATGATGACTTGGTTAAAAATTACTTTACAGAAGAAAAAGTAAAAGAAATGTATTATGATGCAAAAGAGAAAAGCAATGGCTCAGATATGGAATTTGCTAATGCTTTGTTAGATAATCTTGAGGAAGCTGTGGAGGAAATTGAATTAATGATAGATTCTGTAGAATCAGAAAAACTAGAATCATGATTCTTTGTTTTTCTTAAAACTTTAAAAACTCTTTTTTGTTTTACTTAACAAAGAGGAAATTAAAAACAAATTCACATGAAACACAATCCAAAAATCACAGCAATTTTAATAGGGATGTTTTTCATTACCCAAATTATCGGTTTATATGTTGTTAATTATTATTCTCCTGTAAAAGTTGTGGGGGGGACACAAATAAATGTAACAGCCCCTTCCTTGCCTTTCGGACTTGAGCCACCCAAAGTTGAGAAGCAGACTGATTTTTTAACAGTGTATCTTCCTGTTATTATTATGGCATTTATTATAGCAATTTCCTTATTATTTCTATTATCCAGATTTAAAGTGGCCTTCCTTCTTAAAATATGGTTTTTCATTGTCGTTACTTTAGCTTTGGTAATTTTTTTCAAGATTTTTTTAAGTGATTTCAGATATCCGGAGATATTTGCTTTAATTATTGCTCTTCCTTTGGCGTTTATGAAAATTTACAGAAGAAACCTTTTGGTTCATAATTTCACTGAATTATTAATTTATCCGGGAATTGCTGCTGTTTTTGTTCCTCTTCTAAATATTTATACAATAATCGTTCTTTTAGTTCTTATTTCAGCTTATGATATATGGGCTGTCTGGCATTCAGGAATTATGCAGAAAATGGCAAAATATCAGATAAATAAGCTCAAGATATTCTCTGGTTTCTTCGTTCCTTATATTTCAAAAAAGATGAAAGCAAAAATAAAAGAAATGAAAAAAACAAAGAAGGCAGAGTTAAGGAAAAAGAAAGTTAGGGTTAATGTTGCAATTCTTGGAGGCGGGGATATTATATTTCCTATAATTACTGCAGGAGTAGTATTAAAAGAATTTGGATTTACAGTTTTAGGGAATTTCCAGATTCCAATAGCTTCTATTTTAGTTATATTGGGGGCAGCATTAGGGTTAGGTTTCCTGTTCTTATCATCTGAAAAAAAGAAATTCTATCCTGCAATGCCTTTTATTTCTGTAGGAATTTTCTTAGGAATTGGTTTAAGTTACCTGCTTCTTAGAATACTATAAGTATCTACTGTATAAGAGTAACAAATAAGAAAGATTTATAAATAACCTCTTTTTTTGGTTTTTATGGCAATTGATGAAAAAACCGAGAAGATTCAGCAAGAACTTGAAATATGTAAGGAAAGAGCAGATTTCTGTTTAAGAAATGATATGTCTTATATTGATGAAGCAAATGAAATTTATCTTAGATTAGCAGATATTTTTTTTCAGAGAAATATTTCAGATGAATTAAAGATTCAGGCAAATCAAATAGCTAAACAGCTCTCAACTAAATATGGGTCTTTTATATAAAAATGATTCTCTCGCAGGATGTAATAAGCAGAATTAAAGATTACTTTAATTTGAATATTTATGAAACCAAGGTTTGGTTAGCTTTGCTTGGAAAAGGAATTGCTTCTGCAGGAGAGGTTGCTACAATTTCTAGGGTTCCCAGAAGCCGAACATATGATGTTTTGGAAAGTCTGGAAAAAAAGGGATTTGCAATAGCAAAACTTGGAAAACCAGTTAAATATATTGGAATCAAACCAAGGATTATTCTTGAAAAAATAAGAAATAATATAAGAAAAAATGCAGAGGAAAGAATTTTGAATCTGTCAAAAATAAAGGAAAGTGAAGAGTTTGAAAAACTTGAACAATTGTACAACAGCGGGATAAGTCCAATAAAGAGAGATAACCTCTCTATAGCATTAAAAGGCAGGGCTAATATTTCCAGTTATCTAAAAGAAATTCTTAAGCATACAAAGAAAGAAGTAATAATATATACCAGTGTTGAATATATTAAAGGAAGATTAAAACTTTTCCAGAAAACTCTTGAAACTCTTAAAAATTCAAATATAAAAATAAAATTAGCTTTGTCGGGGGATATTGATTCAGTAAGACAAATAGGAGATAAACTGAAAATAAGAGTTAAAAAGGCAGATATTGACGCTAAATTTTTTGTTATAGACAGGAAAGAAATTTTATTCTACTTATCAAAAGATGATTCCTTGGAAGATACTGCAATATGGATAAATTCAGATTTTTTTGCAGAAGCTTTTGCAACTTTATTTGAAAAAGCATTGGACAGAGGGGAAAAATGAAGAGGAATCTGTTAGCAATTTTATTTACAGTGGGAGGATTGCTTACTAGCTGTGATGATGAATATTTAGAAATACTGAGATGTTTAGACAAAGCATATAAAATTGAATATGTTAGTGATGGAGAATATCCAGAAGACTATTGGCAGACTTTTGAAGAAACTGAAAAAAGAAAGAAGGGTGATTGTGAAGATAAAGCATTTTATTTACACCACTTATTAAAAGAAAAAGGCATTGAATCAGAAGTGGTTTTTGGGTTTTTGGATGATAGAGAAAGAAAATTTATGCATATGTGGATTGAATGTCAAAAAGATGGTGTTACTTATATTTTAGAGCCGGGTTCAAATTCAATATTCAGAAAAGGAAGCCAAGATGAGCACATGTATGTTCCTATTTACAACAATGAATACATTAAATCAGCCTTGGAAGAATTTCAAAAAAGGAGCGGAATTACAGGATAAATAAACATTACGAAAATTTATAATTGCATATTTTCAGTAATTTCTAATCTGTTTATGTACATTTCTTTCATCCTTTGCGCATTACCCTTTTCCCATTTATTGATAAAATCTTTTGCATTTTCATAGGTTTTTTCACGAGCATAAATTCGCCCTGATTTAAGAAAAGTATTTCTGTGTCTTTGTCTAAATCTTCCAGCATTGATTTTATCTTCTGTTTTAGGACCTGAAAACAAAATTTCTTTTCTATTTTTAACCACAAAAAAGTAATCAGCTGTTTTATCATCATTATACTGAAATCCTTTGTCTTTGATTTCAAAATATTTTTGCATCTCTCCTGTTAGGTAATTATAGAATTTAAGAAGTTTGCTTCCTGCGATATTTCCTTCCTGTTTATCAGTTTCAGCTTTTATTAAAACAAATTCAAAATTCTTTTTCTCAGCATCTTGTTTTATCTTATTGTAATTTGCCTTCCGGGATTCAAATGATTTTACACCAGGATTTTTTAGGAATTGTTTACATGCCTTTCTAAATTCTCCAAGAGTCTCGTATGATAATGTTGCAAGAGCGTTTCTCTGTTTAAATGTAGGGTCAATCAAAATTATCGGAGATTTTAATTTAGAACTGTTTAAGTCCATCATGATTCTTTGCCTGTTTTTATAATGCTTTTCTATATCTATGATGGTTTTTTCATCTTTATCAATGCTGGCTATTTTTTTAATAAATTTTAAGAAACTCCCGTAATAATAAATCAGTAACTCAAGAGCATATCCGGAAAAACCCTTTATATAAGATTCCGCCCCATAACATTTGTTTGCATAACAAAATTTTTTTGCCAATAAAATATCTCCCAAAACTTTCTCACTTTTTATTTTTTTGTTTATATATTTAACATGAAAATAAGATAAGTCAGTTATATTTCTTGCTTCCTCTGGCTTTTTTATTTTTACTACGGGAATAACCTCAAAAAATGTCTCAGGAATTATCTCTATTCTAAAATAGTCCCTTGAGCCATGAACTCTAAAGGTTTTAAAATCTTTTAATATTTTATAAGTTAAATCCGGGATTTCATTATCATTATATTTTTTATCAAATCTAATAAAAATGTCAACATCATAATCACCTTTTTTTATTACTGTTTTTTTTGCAAAACTGCCCCCAACAAAAATCTCTGCGTTTATTTTTGTGTTCTTAATGTTTTTATTAAGTTTTTTTAATAATTCATCTAAAGATTCTTCAATATTCTTAAATTCTTCTTTGCTGGGTTTAATTTCCTTTAAAACTTGCTGTAAAACAGAATTAATTTTTTGCTTCATAATTATCAAAAAACAATAATACTTATAAATTATTCCACCTTTGTTTCCCCTGCTCTTAATGAAGATAAATCAATTATATATTTCCCCTCTTCAAGTTTATAGACAAGAGGTCTTTTTTTATTAAAGAGATTTACTAAATCGATCTCAAATTTTCCTGGTCCGGTAACTCTGATTGATTCAAAATCTAAAATAACCGGAGCTTCTTCATCTTTTATGCCAGCCATTTCTCTTATATCTTTCTCAATTTGTTTCTTATCTTCTTTTGGAATTTCTATAGGATTTTCTTTTGCCTGTTTTAACTGATCATCTCTAACATAGAAGAAAAAATGGCTCCCACATTCATTACACCCTTCCAGTAATTCTTTACTTCCTGCAGGGTAAATTTTCCCGCAATGGACACATTGATGAGGCATTTTTTAATTTCACTATTTATTTATACCAATTGGAAATCAGGAATGACATTGGCATATATAGAAAAAAGAAGACATAATTATAAACTTTGTGGAGATTTAGATTATTATAAAATTAAAATCTTAACTACTTTTCAACATTAATTCAATCTTTCTTGGATTTCTCTTTATCTCTTTTACAACTGTTGCAGGTCCGATAATTGTTACTGCTCCTAAATCTCCTCCGGATAAAGCATTTGCAAGACCTCTTTTCATTTTTCCAAAAAGTCCTTCATTTCCGTTTCCGGAAATTACTGCCAGCTCAATACCTTTAAAATTTTTGAGGTGCCCAATCATTGCCATTGTATCTTCAATAAGTCTTGTTTCTTCCTCCGGTCTCAATTTCCCCTGCAATATTAGGATAACATTTCCCAAAACAATATTCAGGATTTTTTTAATTCTGCCAGTGCTATCTAAATTCCTGATTTCAGAATAAGGTAAAAACTGAATTGAGAAGCCTTTTATTTTTCCTAAACTCTTTCTCTTTCCTCTTTTTCCCATAGTATCTATTAGATTTTTTGCTTTTTAGCTTTTTCTAAATTTATATTTTCTTTGACAATTTGAAAACCGATTCATAAAACTCCTCAAGATTTTTCCCGTACTTTGCACTAATTCCCACAACATCATATTCCGGAAATGCTGCTTCTATTTTTTTAATATCTGACTTTTTTAAATCAATTTTGTTTGCTACTATCAGAACAGGAATTTTTCTTGCAACAAGATTTCCCACAATTGTTATATTTACCTGATTATAAGGATTTTCTGTAGCATCAAGAATAATCACAACAATATCCATGTCATCAAGCCATTTAATGCTTTCAATCACTCCTTGGGTTGCTTCTTTCGCTCTGTTCTTTGCTTCTTTTTTCTTAAGTTTATATTTTAAGAAATCTTCATAATCTATTTTTGTGGCAATTCCAGGGGTATCTATAAGTTTAAAAGTCATTGTTCTCCCCTTGTAGTT
The DNA here is from genome assembly GCA_964598635.1 of Candidatus Woesearchaeota archaeon. GTDB lineage: Archaea > Nanobdellota > Nanobdellia > Pacearchaeales > GW2011-AR1 > CAZRCO01. The sequence continues at coordinate 24,521 of CAZRCO010000004.1, forward strand.
TATTTCAACTTTTTCTTTAAATTGTACATTTCTGGTTTCATGGGGGATTTTGCTTACATTTCCCATTTCCTGTCCTGTAAAATCCTTGCAAATCCGGTTTGCCAGACTTGTTTTCCCAACGTTTGGCGGACCGTAAAAACCCAGCTTTATTTCTCTTTTATTTCGAAATATATTGTAAAATATCCTTTTAAAGAAGTTTTTGAAAATTCTTATGGCCATATTATAAACTTACCTTATTGGTTTATAAATATTTCATTACTCAATTGCTATTTTTGAAATCTGCTACGAAATTGGATTGGAAAACCCTGATTTTTTTGTGGTTGATTTTTATTATTTTTAATTTTCTTTGACATAGTGAAAATTTTTTCTACAGGGAAGATAGGCAAACCCGTCCTTTTTCCTGCATATTTTCTTATTATATATCTTATTTGTTCTGAACTCCAATTTGCTTTTCTCAGGTTTTTACTAATCTCTTTGTTCTCCAGCCCTTTCTTTTTAGCATTATGAACATAATTTACTATATTATATAAATCATTTTTATTTTTGAATAGATAATCTTCATATCTTTTTTCATACCATTTCCCAAGAATTATATAGATTACAATTGCAATTAAAAAAACAAGAAATATGATTAAGGCGAAAAGTGTTGTTCTGAATTCCTTTTCTCCTATGGTTGGTCTGCCAATTAATTTGGATAATTCATCAACTCCGGGAGATATGAAAGCAGGCAATTCTCCAAAGCTAATAGTTTCAGTTGTTGAAAATTCAATTTCTTTTGGTTTATCTAAAACTATATAAAAGTATCCGGACTCTTCAACTTCGGAATAACCTTGCCTGAATTTTAAATTTTCTAATTTTGGGATGATAAAATAAGAATCTCCTTCTGAAGGGCTTTCACTTATTCTTAATTTATACACTTTTAAAATTCCCTCAGTATAATCTTCGAAATTAGCAGAATACCCGCTAAAATCCATTTTTGTATCCATCTTTTCCAGGTTCCACGAGATTATAGCATTAATATAATCATCCCTTCTGTTTTCATTATAATCTCCTCCGCCAATAACCTTTAATATGCCGAGGTTTATACTCTCTGTATCAGGATAAAAAGAAAATGATTCAGCACTTTCACTTTTTGCTATAGATTCTGGAATTTTTATCTGGACAAGTTCTGCCATTATATTTACATAATCCTGGTCAGTAGTTGCAGCAGTTCTTCTTTGTTGCAAATCTGCTATCTCACTTTCTATTGTTGTTAAATCCAATGCAGAATTTAAAGAAGTTTGATCAAAAGAAGGAAGTTTCTGGATCTGATTTTTTATATTATTTAAATTAGTTACAGTCTTATTTAATAAATCATTTACAGCCTCAATTGGTGTTGTAACACTAATATTAAAGGTTTTAGAAACACTTACTTCATTTGAGTCTGTTATGGTAATTGTCAAATTAAATGTCCCCAAATTTTTATAAGTGTAAGTTATTGTGTTATTTTCAGTGGTTTTTATATCTCCATTCCCAAAATCCCATTCATAACCTGTGATAGTTGTATTTGAATCATAAGTTTTTACTTCAACCACAAATTCAGTAGGGTAAGATGCAGGAACAACTTTTGGAGTTACTGATAAAATTTGTGTAATTTTTTCAACAGATATTTCTTCTGAAAGAATTTCTTCATTATTAAGAGATAATGAAAAATCATAATCTCCAAAATTGTCAGGGACTGAAAAGCCGGCATTATCTAGATATAATTTTTGAAATCCTGAACTCACTGTTGCAGGGGTTTCAGTGACATCGAAAATATTATTTGTTGTTGTGACTATTCCTGCCTGATAAACGATGTTTATGCCTGAGATATTTATTTGCTGATTTTGGCCAGAAATTATTCTTATAGGAACAACACACCCAGAGGAGCAGTCTTTATTATATTTTTGAGATATGTAATTTGTCATATCATTTTCTATATCAGAACCGACATTACCTGAATTTGCTGACTCATTATTATTTAATGTAAAACTTCCGACTGAAGCATATATTCCGGGTCGTGCAAACAAATCAAAATCAAAGTCATAATTCCCTGAAAAAGTCCCGCTAAAACCGCAAGGGGCACTTTGTTCATAATCAATTTCATATTTATTATTATCAGAAGAACTTTTTGCATTGATACAGATAAAGAAGTCCCTTTCTTCTCTGATTATAAAATCTTTTCCTGTGCTGTCCTTTGGTATACAATTAATTTGTTCAGTTGTATAAGCTGTTGCAGTGCAGGAACCTTCTTGAGCATAAGTATTATTAGAAATTGTTAATTCAAAATCAACACCCCCTCCAGGGCTTGCAATAATATTTGCAAGCAATCTTACATTTGGAGAAGGAGAAATTGTTACTTTTTCACAATATTTTGTGGTAGTTAATTTTGCTGCCCCTAACCTATCAGAAGAGCTATAACATCCAATGACATCCTGAAAACTCCCAGAACTTTTATATGACTGCCATTCTGTAATACCATCATTCAAAATATCTATAAATAGTTGGGGAGAAGCTGACTGTCCGGAAGTGCTTGAAACATTGATAGAAAAATCTGAGATACTATTAAAATTACCAGTAAAAACAAATCCCAAGTCTTTTTTTTCAGTATCGCCCAAACTGAGATTTTTATATGTTGCAGGATTTATTGGAGAATAATCTGACTTACAATCAGAAGGGGTACAGGAATAACTCACATTAGGATTTAAACTCAAGAAGTTAGGTAAGGATATGGAACTCTTTACAGTACCATCAAAGCTGGTTTTCAATAAAGAGTCTAATTGTATATTGCTTACACTAATATTTACCCACCCCTTTACAGTCTCATTTAAGGCATATTGTTTTTGGATTGAATAATTTGCAAGCTCAAAACTTGCAGAAACAAAATTAAGATTTAAAAATAAAATTAACACAAGCATAAATGTAAACAGCAAAACCATCACTTCCTTTTTCATAAATCATAATAGTGTTTCTGTTTTATAAATGTTATTTTATTTTATAATTCTATTTCCTCTTTTTAGAACCAACTTTCTTTTTTCTTAGATTAACAAGAATATACATTAAAGCGATTATTGCTGCTGCAGCAATTAAACTGTATATGTTAAAGAACGGAAGCTGAACTTGTGCAGGACATTCTATTACCTTGCTGCCATCTTTACACCAATCTGGTTTTGGTCCTTCTCCATTCCAGGTTGCTACCCAACTATAACTTAAGAAACCATCTTCACAATCATCTGTTGTTTGCTGACTATATGTACAGGTTCCACCCCCACCTATATCAAAAGTACATTGAGATACGTCAAAGTAACAAGAGGAGTCACAGCTTAAATTTCCACCATCAAATCCTAAATCATCACACCCTATAATTTGCCCCCAATCATCACCATCGCATGATTCTCCTGTATTTGTAACATTATTACCGCAAGGTCCATCTACACCCCCAGTACACTGAGAAGTGTTAATTTGACATTCATTTGGTGTTCCAGGAGCATTACAATTTAATATCCCCCCACTAAAATCATCAAAATCATCGCATTGGATTTGTTTTCCAAAAGTAGTTCCGTCGCATGTTTCTCCCAAATTAATCACATCATTTCCACATATACCTTCACCAGGGGATTCAACAACAGAAAATTCACAAATGTCTGTTTCTGAATTCCATGCACAAGTACAATCTATTTCAGGATCATTACAGTTTACTTCGGGAGGTGCACTACCGGGAGCAACATTGCAAAGTGTAGCATCAGAATTACATTCAGATTCTATTGGATAATCCCCGCAAGTTGCTATACTTTCACAATAACTTGGATCCTTTTTTGTAACTTTCAATAATGGATTACCAAGATCTTTGCTATTTGCACTTTCAGAAGGATTTGCAATAACTTTTGCAATAAAATAGTAATCCTTATCTGGACCAGAAGCAGTCCAGGTTCCTGTTGCAGTGTTCCCAATAAATATGGCATCAGAAGGATTTGAGCATCCAACAATATCACTGCAGGGAGTGCTACCGGAAGGAATTCCTAAAATATAATTTTGTCTGAAAACTTCAAATGAAATCCCAACCCCACTACAATCTGTTCCTTTAACAATCAAATCCACTTGAATACCTTCCAGGACTTGGGTGTATTCCCAGGACGCATTTATAAGTTGACATTTTAGGTAATTAACCACAGAACCAGCACAACAAATTTGATAGTTGGGATAATCTCCTGTTCTTCCAATATGTGCGTTTGTATAGTTTGATAATGAGAGCATTGAAAGGGGATAATCTGTTGGACAAGAACCTAAAGTACTTATACATTCTAAGTCATCATAACAAACATTTACAGGATAACTTGTTTGGCTTGGAATTTCTGCATGTGCATTTGTTGAAGAAGAGAGCCCGATTATTTTATTATCAGGAACCCCTATGGGGGCTTTACTATCAACGCAAGTAGTTCCCCTAACTTCCTGAAAATCGCAACATAAAACATAGCTATAAGTACCAGTATCAGGAAATTCTCCATGTGCATTTGTTAAGCCAGAAACACCCATTACAGTATAATTTCCTCCTGTACAAGAAGTTCTTGGAACAATACCACACCACGCTGCTGAAATAAATCCTAATGAGACAAAAATTATTGCTAAACTTATTATTAAAAATGCAATCACTCTCTTTTGCATGTTTATTTTAAGAGAATATGTTTTATAAAGATTTTTATTTTAAAATA
>CAZRCO010000005.1:0-28153 GCA_964598635.1 Candidatus Woesearchaeota archaeon
CTCGAACCCACGAAAAATCGGGCTGCAACCGATTGCAGTAGCCGCTGTGCCACCTCCGCAACTATGCAATTATAGAGCGATATATAATAATAACGGTTATAAATTAGTTTTAAAGGTTTTTATTTGTTATTTTTTATATTTTCCTTACCCCTTTCTCTTCTAAATTCATATACATCTTTTATTTTCAGAGACAAAAAAGAAATAAAAATCATCATTAATCCAAAAAATACAAAAATCGATTTAAAAGGTAAGAAAATCAAAATCAAAGCAGCTGGTAAAACCCCTATAAAATGCCCAACATCAACTGCAGTATTATAAACTCCATAATATCTATCTCTTTGTTTTTTATTAATTATATCAAAAAAATATGCTTCTGTTGTAGATTCTATCATAGCCATACCAATACTTGCAATAACTAATAAAGAAAGAATTAGATACATATTAGAAATAAAAAAACATAATATTGATAAAACAGCAAGAAGGATAAAACCTGTGAAAAATAATTTTTTAAAGCCTTTTTTGCCGGCTAATCTCCCAAAATGATATTCAAACAGAACCAAAGGGATAATAACTCCTGATAAGAATATCCCTACAACAAAACTCCCATACCCATTCTCAATAATATAAATCGGAATGTAGATATAAATTAATGCCCACCAAATATTTACTGCCCCGCTTATTATATATGCGAAAATTCTGTCTTTCTTTGAAAAGAATTCAAAAATTATCTTCAAAAGATTATGGTCTACCTTTTTGGATTTCCTGTTATCTGTAACTTTAAAAAAATTCAAAGAAAATAATGATATTAAGATAAGCACAGAACCAAGTAAAAAGACAGGACTAAAACCATATATTCTTGAGATGTATCCTGCAACTAATGGTCCTACAAGCCATGCTACATTGAACAAAGTATATATAAGCCCTTCATTTTTTGCAACACTTTTATCACTTGTTTTATCTCTTACAAGCAAACCAAACGAAGTGATTCTTAAACTTGAAAAAACTGCGAGAAAAGTTCCTAAAATTATAACAAGGTAAATATTAGAATATACAGAAAAGATAAAATAAGAAATTGCAAAAAACAATATAGAACTAATTAATAACTTTGTTTTGCTTCTTTTTTCTACTATCGGAATTAAAACAAGATACGATAAAATACCTACAATAGTAAAAAAACTTGTTAAGAAACCAACAGATGAGGCTTTATGAAAAAAAGATTCGAGATAAATTGCCCAAATAGTGGAAACTAACGAAATACCCAAGGAAACAAAAAGATAAAAAATTCCAACCTTTGTAATTGTCTTCAAACCTCTTTTCCTATGCCTTATATGCATTATAAGAAATATCTTTCAAGATTTTTAATTTTATGCCCCCGACAGGATTTGAACCTGCGACACCGAGATTAGAAGTCTCGTGCTCTATCCAGGCTGAGCTACGGGGGCTTACTAAGAATAAGAAGAAATCATATTTAAAATCTTTCTATGTTTCTCTTTTAATCTATATTTCAATAACCTTCAAATCTTCAGCAAGGAAAGAATTCTTAAAAATTTTCTTAGCTTCATTTAAAATCTTTTTTGGATTTTTATCATATCTTCGACTGATATGAGTTAAAAAAAGATTTTTGACTTTTGCCTTTTTTGCAATTTGAGCTGCTTGTAGTGCAGTAAGATGTTTGTATTCTTTAGCCTTGCCTTCAAGTTCAGAAGAAAAACTGGATTCACTAATTAACAAATCTGAATTTTTAACAAAACCCTGAATTTTATCGTTCATTGAAGTATCTAAAACAATAGATATTTTTTTATCCTTTTCCCCAAAAGTCAAATCCTTTGATTTGTACTTTTTTCCTTTGTATGTAATATCTTTTCCCTCTTTTAATTGTTTTAGCAAAGAACTGTGGGGTAATCCGGTCTTTTTCAATTTCTGTTTATTAATTTTTAAAGAGCCTTTTTTAACAAAAGTATATGCATTACATGCAGTCCCATGAGACATTCTTTCAGATTCAAGATAAAAATCATCATTTTCAAAGAATCTTTTATTCCCAGAAATTTCTTTAACCTCTAATTTTATTTTATTCACAAAAACAAATGTTTTGAATAATTCTTTCATAAATTTTTTAGTTCCAACAGGGCCATAAATAAAAAGAGTTTTTTTATAATTATCAAAAGCAAGTGTTTGTAATAGTCCAGGAATTCCTAAAACATGATCCCCATGCCAATGAGTAATTAAAAGTTTGGTTATTTTTATTGGATTTAGTTTTGCTTTCCTAAATTGCCTTTGTGTTCCTTCACCGCAATCTACTAGAATATTTTCTTTGTTATAAGTTAATAAAATTGCAGAATGATTTCTCTTAACACTTGGGATAGAATCACTCGTTCCAAGAAAAGTTACTTTTATGTTAGACATAAACAAAATAAGAAATAATAATTTATAAATCTGTCCAAAAAAACTATTCTTTTTTGAAAGCAGTAGAAGCGGGGGAAATAAAAATAATTGTATCTCCTCTTAAGAAAGTTAGTCCCAAATTTCTTTTTATCTCACCTTTTTCCATTTCTTTTATATTATCCAAAACCAGATTAATATGTATGTCAAAAGCTAAAAGAGTTCCTACAAATTGTTTATCTCCTTTTAGATGTACCAAAACTTCTTTTCCTTTTGAATTATTCAACAAATCTAAGGGTCTTTCAATACCATTAACCATAAAATTTTTCCTCAAATATTTACTGAGCTTTAGGCTCAGAGAATTTTAATTCTCTCAACCATATTTTATTTGAATTAAATTGCTTTATAAATATTTCCCTAAATTTATTCCTTCTGATTAATAAAAAGATATTTAAATCAATTTTATCAAATAATTTCATGAATAAAGGAAGAAAAATCTCTGGGGGCAGATATGTAAAAAGAAGAAAAAAGAGATCCTATGAAATACAAGGACAAAAAAGAACTGTAAAAATTGGGGAAGAAAAAAGAAAAAGCAATATAGTAAGAGGAGGAGTTAAAAAGACTTCTTTATTAAATGCAAAATTCGTAAATGTTTTTCAGGATGGAAAAAGTAAAAGAATAGAAATAAAAAATGTTCTTGAAACTCCCTCAAACAGGTTCTTAGCCAGACAGAATATTTTGACAAAAGGAACAATAGTTGAAACAGAACTTGGAAAAGTCAAAATTACAAACCGTCCTTCTCAAGAAGGAGTTGCTAATGGTGTGTTAATTACTCACCCCATGTAAAAAAGAGAGTTTATACAAAATCTCTGATAATTTTTACTACTTTAATAAACTATAAAAAACGAAAACTTTTTAAATACAAAAGATTTATAAATCTTACGATAAACTTAAAAATTTATAAATTCTAGTTCAAAATGACATTTGTAAAAAGCTGTCCTGAATGCGGAAGCATCCATGTTACTTTTGACTCCCAATTAGGAGAAGTGGTTTGTAATGATTGCGGCTTAGTTATTGAAGAAAAGATGGTGGATTCTGGCATAGATTTATCAGGAAAATTTGATAAAGGAGAAAAAAAAGGTCGTGGGGGTGCTCCATTAAGCATACAGAAATTTGATAAAGGACTTATAACAAATGTTGGAGAAATTTCGGATATTTACAGATTAGAACCAGGACAAACCAGGAAATTTTTAAGACTAAAAAAATGGCAGGAAAGAGTTTCCACAAGTATTGAAAGAAATCTTAGACTTGCAATGGCAGAATTAAGGGTTATTGCTTCTTATCTTAATCTTCCAAATGTCGTGAGGGATGAAGCTGCAAGAATTTATAATTATGTTCTTCAAAGAGGTTTGGTAAGGGGGAGAAGTATGGAATCTGTAATTGCAGCATGCCTATACACAGCATGCAGATCCTATAATATCCCAAGAACTCTTGATGAAATGGCAACTGCTTCTGATGTTGAAAGAAAAGAAATCGGAAGAACGTACAGATTTATAATCAGGAAATTGGGAATTAAAATAAAACAAAGCTCTCCTAAAGATTATATTTCAAGATTTTCGTCTGTTCTAAAACTTTCACCAAAAACACAAAACGATGCTCTTAAGATATTGCAAAGAGCAGAAGAAGTTGAATTAACTTCTGGACGTGGACCTGCGGGAATTTCTGCAGCAGCATTATATGTAGCAGCTTTAATGAATGATGAAAAGAAAACTCAAAGAGAGGTTGCAGATATTGCAGGAATAACTGAAGTCACAATAAGAAACCGCTACAAAGAGTTAATTGAAAAATTGAGTTTGGAGGATAAAATAAAGCAGAAAGAAGCAGAATCAAAAACAGGCAATAAATAATTAAAAATTCTAATATCTTAATTTTGGATTTCTAAAACTTTTTATACCAATTTTATCTAATAAAATTAGGCGGGAGTGCCGGAGCGGTCAAACGGGACAGGCTTAGGCGAGGAGGTTTGCGAGAGACAAATGTCTTATTAATAACGTGAGCGGGCCTCGGAGAAACCTGTTGGCTTAGTGCCTACATAGGTTCGAATCCTATCTCCCGCACTTAAATCTGTTAAACAGGTCTGAAAACAGAAAAAGCTATAATACCAGGGGTTTCGGCAGCACTTGGCGGATTTATAGGAGCTTCAATGGGAAATGCAATGGGATTACATTGGGCATTTACCAAGTAAATAACTTATTTTATATTTAAGAACTAAAAAATCTTTTCCAGTTATTCCAGAATTCTATAACACTACTTGCATAATCTCTTCCATCTTTATTCCCAAATATCAAAATACCTGTAGGTCTTTTCCCAGTATGATAGACACTTAATATACATCTCAGCTGGTTTTCTCCTTCCTGAGAATTACAGGGTTCATAAGGGCTACCAGTTCCAACTCTTTTTTCCAAAGCAGCTTTTATTATAGCTGAAGATCTCCTAACCTGCTCATCTGCTCCTATATAATTTTCATTTCCAGTCCCATATCCCATTAACCAGTCTTCATCCTCTAGATTAGTTTGTTTCTGTCCAATTGCTACTAACAAAGCCTTGAAATCACTTTGATTCCATCCCACAGGCAAATTATCTGTAGAATATTTTTCAAAAACTTCTCTAAACTGTTCATATTTTTCATTGATGGACAAAGTTGTTCCTCCAGAAGTTTCTGAAAGAGTTTCAGTTTCAGTACCTGTCTGAGATTCTGTAGTTCCTCCAGATTCAGAATCTTTAGTTTCAGTTTCTTTATCAACTATTTTATTATAAATTCCCAAAACCAAATCTTTATACACATTTCCTTTCAACAAGAACAAATAACCTTTTTGATGATTAAAGAAAACCTTGTCAATAATTGCATCTATCAATTCTATCTTGTTTTGTGGATTTGCTTCGTCTTCAATTTCATCTACAGCAATTTCAAAGTCGTCTTCTTCAAGATATCCTCCTTCATTTATCAATATTTTCAGATAATCTTCTGAAACTTCTTCCAAAGTTTCTCCTTCAACCTCTGCTGATTTTATTACATCCTTAACACTTTCTGTATCAAGCCAGCATTTTATCTTACTATCTCCACAATAGCCAACTTCAACCCATCTTGAACTTTCTGTTTCAACATCCTCATCTGTTCCTATTCCTGGATTATCTGTAGCACAAATTCTTATTATTCCCTGATTATAAATCTCCGGATTAATTACACCTCCAACTCCTTCCTGGATATTTGGATTCAAAAGATTGTAAAGACTTGCACTTCCTGAAATGCATTCCTGCTCTGTTTTAATGTCTGTTGTAGTTGCTTGTGAAGCCAAATACCTGTCTTTTACATAATCTTCTACAAATGAAGTAGAAACTTCTTTGAATCCGCATTCTTCCTGCCCATTAACATTTATGCACATTTCTTTATATCCTGATGGTGCTGTGAAGTCCTCAGTTTGGGAAGCATATCCTCCAACAGGAATATAACCAGAAGCTACAGCTCTTGTAGTTGCAGTATCTTGATAAAATGAACTCCCAGCACCACTTCTTAAATAAACACTATAATATGCCCCAGAATCCTTTCCTGCAAAAATGTGATAAAATACTTTATATTGCGAGATAGGAGGCACTGTCGCTGTTGTGAAAGGAATTTCATCAAATCTACCATGGAACTGTGCTGGAGAATCAGGTTCAATTAAAGTATCAAACAAGCTTCCAGTATCAGGATAACTTACTGAAGCAAAAGCTTTACAAAACAATCCTCCAGCATCCTGTGTTGACCTTGCTTTAAATGCTTCAAAAGAATTTGCTCCGTAGTATTGTACAAAATAATTTACTGAATCTTCTGCTCCTTGCCATGCATTATTAACAGATAAATACTCACCTCCTCCACGAACATTTTGTCCTAAAAGGGCCTCTGTCATCTTTGGTATAATAACCCCTGCTAAAGGAAGAGCCTGCCTCCAGAAGAATTCACACAGATATATGCTATGAATTTCATCACATATTCCAATTTGTTCTCCTGTTTCTAAACTACTTTGCAGACAATCTCTGTAAGATTTTTGTACAGAATTAAGGCTGTCAATCCCTGCTTTTATTCCTGTCAGGCAAACTGGTATATAAATTCCTTCCCTAATATTAGGCAAACATAATAATGCACTCCCGACTATTCCAGACTGAACAACATCCTGAACAGGATATTCTCCTCCAAAATCACACCTGCTTGAAGGACATATTACAGGATCACAAAGATTGAAAATTAAATTGCATTCTTTCGGAGACATAAAGTCCTGGCATTGTATGTCAGGAATATTTGCAGCTGGCTCTCCGACATCTATACTTCTTCCAGCAATTCTCACTTTGCTAACACCAGAACTATATTGCCTTGAAGCTTCCAGCAACGCCTCTTCTGCCTCACGAACTAGCTTTGTTGCCTCATTTTCTTCCAATCCTGGAAACTGATTATATGGTTGCCCTGTTCCCAGATTAATAAGCTCACAAATATCATCCCCAAGTCCAGAGTAAAATTCCTCCAGTCCATTTGTACCAATATTACACAAATAAAAACTATTAACTTGTCCTGAAGCATCAAATGTTGCAATATTCCTGCCAACAGGCAATGTTTGTTTTGTAGCTACATACCACCCTTCATCCAAATCAAATGGAACAATGGCAGGGAACCCCTTATATGGTTCTGTTTCAAAGTATCTAACTTCAGCTGTCCCTGGTTTAAATGGATTTTCATAAGTAGTTCTGTCATATTTTCTGAAGTAAATACTCAAAGGATTCTGTTCGCCTAATTTAGTAAGAGAATTTCCTTCCCCTATATTGAATGTGTTTTTAACACTTCCATCTTCATCATACACAATCAGATATTTTTCACCTGTTCCAACATCTTTAAATGAAAAAACATAGTCAGAATTATCTATTTCTGATGAAGAATATTTAGTATCTCCAAAAGTCAAGTATTCTGTCACCCTAATCTCATTTAACTTTTCAAAAGAGCCAACTAAACTATTTCCTCCCATTCCAGTTTCTTCTGCAAAATTCTCTCTTTCAACAAAATTTCCGGAATTTATCTGAACATCAGTAAATAATGAATAAAGCCTTTTTTGGGCTCTTTCATCATTAGGATTGTCCTGTAAAATTTTCATATAAAGATTAATTTCTCTTAATTCTTCTACATCATAAACTCCCTCCTTCCAGGCATTATATGTTAAAGTTTCTTTCATTTCATTTAGGTCAATTGCCTCTCCTCTTCCTTCAGGATCGGTAAAAGTAGACTCCAAATTTTCCAAATTACCCTGAACTTGTTCTGTATATTCTCTCATAAATCCAGACGTATTGACAACGCTTTCAGCCAAAAATCTTCTCTCAGTAAAATCTTTTTCCAAATCTTTAATTTGTTTTTTATGCTCTTCAATTACATTATAATAAGTTTCAACATCTCTGTCAATTTCATCCGCATTTTCAATAAGACATTTTTCTTGGGAAACATATTTTCCGTCACTAACCATATCTGCACAACGTTCATACCATCCGTCTTCTCCCCTCATAACTGTTTGTCTTGCTATCCCTCTTCCTCCAGCATTTGCTATAAAATTTTTAATTGTAAGAGCTGCTCCTGTTGCCAAACATGCTGTCTTCTCAACTTCTATAAAGTTTCCAAGATTCTCAGAAATATTTTCCCATTTTTCAATTGATTCATTCAAAGAGTCAATTTTCTCTTTTATTTTTTCGGGAGACAACTGAAATGCTCTTTTTTCAATCCCGATTTTAAAGCTAAAGTTTGCTTCTGTCCCAACATTATTAATTTTTGGAATAACTGAAACCTTTGCAGATTTTTTAAGATTAATTTCTGTCAATGTAAAAGTATATCCTGCTCCAAAAGTCTGGGATGTATCTTTTTCCAATCTTTTCACATCAGAAGAGAAAGCTTGCCCTATAATTCCTGTCGCAAGATTCATCCTAATTTGAGCTGAGTCTTCATCGAGAGAAACAAGTTGCACATATTCCCCAGTTGATTCATTTAAATAAAATAATTCATTCTTTACCAAATTGAAAGTTTTAGATGTTCCGTTAGGATATCTAGCTACTAAAACAGCACCGAAATCATCAAATGTTGGCTCATAAATTCCTTCAAATGAAATTCTCTTGATTTTTCCATCAATCAAAACATCTCTTACCGAAATTTCAGTATTGGAAAGTTTATATTTGTCATTACAATCGCTTAAATCCTTATCTGATTCGGGATATCTTTCTCTAAATTCTTCGCAAAGTTCAATCATTGTTGTTTTTTGCTCAAGGTCTTCTGCAAGAATTATTTTATTGTACAATGCTTCCTCACCAAGACTTGCTATTGCATTCTCAGGATACTTTTCTCCCGAATAACTTTCTATAACTCTGTCATAATTTCCAAATGCAGCTTCATAATTTTCCTGTGTTTCTTCATCAAGAACTTTATCTTGAACATCTGAAAAACCAATAATTTCCACTTGCTTCCCGAAGATTTCATTTGGACCAGTTACTGAACCACCTACTGAATAATCCAACTCGTAATATACTTTCCCTTCTGCAATAAATTTCTCTGCCATAACTGCCAATCCACCAGTAATTTTAAAGACATTTGCGGTAAAATCTACTAATCCTATACCTGTTACTCTGCCGGCACTTAATGCTCTCACTAAATTACTAACTGAATTAAGCTCCCCCTCACTTAATCTTTCTTCCTGAACAGGCTTTTCAGTCAAATAAACAAATAAATCTTCCAACTCCGCACTATCTTTTTTACTTCCTATATATCCTAAATAAACAAATTTTTGATTTCTTTCATCCTGATATAAGAAATCTCCAATACCTACTTCCCTCTCTTTTCCATCTATTTTTAAAGTAATATTAGGTTCAATTTTCAAATCAAAAGTTCTTGGTCTTTCATCTTCCCTGCAATAAATTTTTACTTTCTGAACAAGCCCCTGTTTTTCCAAATTTCTTATCTGACATTTATTATCTAAAAACTTCTCCCCCTTAGCTATTTCAACAACATCTGAATTTATTTTTAATTTAGCTCTTGTATCTGGAGCTTCTAAATTGTCCAATTTCAATTGCAAACTTCCTTGGCAAAAATCAAATCCTGGAAGGTAAATATCAGAAGAAGTTTCTCCTTTTTCCAAACTAACTGTTGAAACTCTTCCCAAAGATTTATCATAAATAGAAATTGTTGCTCTGTTTGCTTCAATATCTTCTGCTCTTAAAAATCCTTTTGCATCCCAAAAACCATACCCCCTATATTTGTCTTCCCAATCATCATCGTCTTCTATAAGAGGAAGGTAGAATTTTGCTCCTCCAACTCCAAAAGCATTTTCAATATCATATTTTATTTTTGCAGTTAAATTTCCTTCAATAACATCAGGCATTACAGATTCATTTGGCTGTTCTTTCAAAACTATAACAACATAACCAATATTATTCAAAACAGGAGAATTAAGATTACTTTTTACTCCCAAGGCAGCTTTTGCGGGATGAAATCCAATTCCAGAAACCTCTTCAGGATATTCCCCTGAAAAAGAAATACTTTCAATTGATTCAACATCTATTAGGGGGTTTATTTGTGTTGCAGCTAACTGACAGAAAACAGGAACATTCTGCTCCTCAAGTAAATCACTTCTAACAACAGCTGGAGTGCAGCCAAAAGGAGCTATCTGAATAATAAAATCCTGTCCTGCTTCACACAGGGATTTGTCAAAATCCTCCCCTCCAAGTCCTGTTCCACCAAGATATGAAGCTCCAAAATTTGTCCTTGTATAAACTGCTGAAACCAAGTTGGAGAAAATCAGTAAAATTCCGAATAAGAAAACACATAGTAAAAAAATTCTAACCGCAGTTTTTTTAGCTAATCTCATTTCATTTTTCATCTCAAATTTCATCTGAATTTATTTGAACACAACCCCCAATTCTTTGTCCTCGAATAGTAAATAATTATTTTGCAAATCTTCTATTGAATCTGGCAAAGGAAGACTCTGTGCATTTATTTCAATAGTGTTTGAATCCCTTAACTCTGATCCCAAAATATAATAATCCTCTCTTCCTCCCCCTGAAAGCACGTTTGAAATAATTTGGGAAGGAATTTCAACTTCAAAACATTTCGTCTCTGTCATTCCCAATAATCCCAATAAACCTGTTCTTGAAACTTCTATGCATTGCTCTTTTGTTGTAGATTCAAATCTTATATTGGAATTCCTGTAAATATCAACTTCAATTTCATATTGTCCTTCAGACAAATCAACAGTTCTTCGTCCAGGATAAATAACGGTCTTGGAACCATTTTCTGATATGAAATTAATTATTGCATCTCCAGTATAATCTCCTCCATCTAATCTCAAATTAATATTTATATTATAAAGCCTGTCTAATATAACATCAACACTTCCTCCTGATACCGTAGAGTAAAGATATTTAGTATCCTCAAATCCATCTGCCTTTACAACAACATAACCATTAACACATTGTGGGAAATTACCTTCCAGAATACCTGAAGATGTTTCTCCAATATTGCAAATCTCTCCAAAGCATTCATAAGAAATATCTGCCTCAACAGGATTCAGGCTTGTATCATATGTTCTTACTGTAACAGGGGTGTTTTTATATGTGCATAATTCAGGAGACGCAATTTCAACAGCACTCCCAGTTAAAGCTTCCCTTGGTTTATTTCCCTGAACAACGACTGCCATTGGAAATTGGAAAGTTTCACTTGTGGCAGAGTCATAAATCTGAATCAACACAGGATATTTAACATTGTAAACAAAATGATAAGGAACATAACAAAAACCTAAAATTCCTAAACCAGGCTGATTTCCAACAGGATTTGCAATTAAAATATTTTCTTCAGAAGGAGAGACTTCAAAATTGTTTGGCCAATCTTGAGAATTAATAAACCTCACATCTTCATCTCCGCTTACAGGAACATCCACATAAAAGTAATCTTCTCTGTCTCCTGTTGTTCTTAATGCTAAAATATTAGTCTCAACTGCTTCCTGTAAATTATCAAAAACTTCATCAGCACTCCAAACCCGCGGACCACATGTAAGCTCTACACCGTCAACAGGTGCATAAAGTCTTAAAATATCCACTGTATAATTTTCCAAGAATAAATCCTTTTGTTCTTTTTCATAAACATTTCTAGCAGAATCATAAAGGTTTCCAAGCCGTGAATTAACAACAATCTTATGATTTCTGATTAAAACACTATCTTCTCCTTTTACTATACTTAAATCTTCATAAAGATTAACTTCAACATTATTATCCCTAATGAAAACCTTAGCCGTTGGTTCCTCTTGATCAATTTCAAATCCCTCTTCATAATAAGAATCCAAAACACATCCCCTTATTTCTGAGACTACAAAATCCTCCAATTGCCTTTCCATATCTGCCTTAGAAGGAATTTGTTCCTTTTGGATATTATTCCCAGAAATATAATACCAGTAAGGAACGGGGTTTCCTAAAAAAATAAGTTGTGATGAAAAAGGCATATATCTTGAACCCGGCTCAAAATCCGGGAAGTAAACATAACCTGCTTGGCTTTCCAGAAGATCAATCCCTGTTAAAGTATTATCTTCCAAACATGATAAGAAACTGTTATAAGCTGGCTGGATACTTGGTGGAATCTGCACACCAAAAAGTCTGTCCCTGAAAATCAAAAAAGCAACAACTGAAGCAACAATTATAATTGCAATTATAATGAAAATCGTAAGTTGCCCCCTTTTGCTATTCATACGAAGATAATGAAGAATATATATAAAAAACTTTCCTGTAACAATTTTTAATCTGCTAAAAATAAAATTAATAGTTTTTGCTTAACTTCCAATAATTAATAGCTCCAACAATAAGTAAAAGTCCACCAACCAAAACTATCCATTTATCAATACTAACTAAAAATTCAGGAAGGTTTATTAAACTTAAAGAAGAATTAATAAAATACAATCCTACTATTAAGAAAACAAAAACCATTACTCCTTTTAATTTTCCTGCCATAAATAAAATAAAAAATCCTAATATTTAAATATTTCTAATAATTTCTTTTCTTAGGTCCTGTAGTCCAATGGTTAAGATACTTCCTTGACGTGGAAGAGACCCCAGTTCAATTCTGGGCAGGACCACTAATTAACTTTAAAAACCACTTTTCTCTTTCATAATCAAGGAGCCGATGGAAAAATGAAAATCCCTAAGACAACAAAAAGATATTGTCCATATTGCAAGAAAAAAACAGAGCAAAAAATTAAAATAGTGTCAACCGGAGCAAAAAGAGGAACCTTAACAAGAGGGAGTATTGCGCGGGCAAAAGCACGGGGATTAGGAAGGGGGATTGGAAATAAAGGGAAATGGGGAAGTAAACCTCCTGTAACCAAGTTCAAAAGAAAATCCAAGACAACTAAAAAAACAAATATAATGTATACCTGCACTGAATGCGGAAAATCAAAGTACAAAGCAGGAAGAAGAAATAAACGTACAAATAAACTAATCCAAGAATAAAATGGCTCAGGCAAAAAAACGAAAAAAATTCTTTGGAATAAATATTCCTATTATAAATAAGCAAACACAATTACAGGCATATGAATTATCTGGCTTAAATGACAGAATTATCAAATATGATTTAACAAGACTTCTGAGAGGAAAAAGCATAATATTGAAACTTAAAGTAAAGGTTGAACCTGAAAATGACAGGGCAATTGCAGTTCCAAAGGAAACTCAGTTAATGCCTTATTTTATAAGAAGAATGGTTAGAAAAGGTACAAATTATGTTGAAGATTCTTTCTCTGCCCAATGCAAAGATGCACAACTAAGAATAAAACCTTTCTTAATTACGAGAAGAAAAGTTTCAAGAAGAGTCAGAAAAGCTCTTAGAAATAAAGCAAAGGAAGAACTTATAGAGTATGTAAAAGACAAACCTGTGAATGAGTTATTTGAAGATTTACTGAAAAATAAAATTCAGAAACCCCTGAGCCTGAAGCTGAAAAAAATATATCCTCTTTCTCTTTGTGAAATTCGCGTCTTAAAGATTGAAAAAACTGAATCAAAATAAGAATAAATAACAAGCCTTTTAAATCACATCTTTTTCTTAATAATATGCCTGTGTAGCTCAGTTGGTTAGAGCGACTGACTTGTAAATTTCGGGAAACCTGAAATTGTTCAGAAATCTTTGATTCACGATATCAGTAGGTCGGGGGTTCGACTCCCTCCGCAGGCTTATTTCTTCTCCATAACTTTATTTACAACCATCCCCTGAAAAACAGAAGCTATCACCATTACCAAAGACAAAATTAAAACAAATCTCCACCCAAAATATAAAATGGCAACAGGAATCAAAGGAATCTTAATAGCCCTGTTGTACAGGAAACAGGTTATAAATCCGTAATTTAAACCCCTGCTTTTTAATTCAGCAAGAAGAGGATACCACATATAAATTGGGCCGCTAGATAAAATCCCCCCTACAATCACAAAAAACCATTTCTTAATTCCTCTCTTTTTCAAATGTTCGATTATAAATTTTCTCTTCACAAAAAGATTTGTTAGAAACATTAAAATAAAAACAAAGACAAATATTGGAAGAATTTTAATTAAAATTTTACTAAAAGAATTTAAGCTCAAGAAAAAAAGTTCTGAATTAATAAGAAAAAGAGAGATATAAAATAAAATAACTAATATTAGGAAATACCATGCCTTTGAAACCTGTTTTAGTTTTTTTATCATTTTAAAATATCTTTAGAATTGCTACAGTAACTATTGCGACAATTATAGAGAAAATAAAAGAGGCAATGTTTCTAACCAGTGCGAATTTTTTTCCAAGTATGTATCCTTCTGCTGGTAATTGTACAACTCCTACTGTAACCCAAGAAACTAAAAAAGCAGTCACAGCAATTAAACTTATTCCCTGCTCTAACATCTCTCCCCCAAAAATATAACTGGTTATTGGAGTTCCTACAGAAATGCTTCCAATTAAACCCCCAATAAGGGAATCTGTAATAACATTTCCACTAAAAATTTTTATGTAAAAAGATTTTGGAATTAAAGTTATCATTAAACTAACCAACAAGACAGTTCCTAAGATAAAAGGAAAAACCCCCCATAGTGCTCTTGCTGTTTTGATTACAGAATCTTTAATCTCTTTTCTTTTCATTTTAATTACAAAAGTTTAATTAAAAACATTAAAATTAATCCGGCTAAAAAAGTGAAAAAATATAACAGAGATCTTTTGACATTTTTTTCATGTTTAATCTCCGGAATTAAATCTGAAGCTGCAATGTAAATAAAATTTCCTGCAGCAAAAGGCAGTAAATAAATAATCGCGGAACCAATTACTCCTGATAAAACATAACCAACAATTCCTCCTAATATAACAGTAACTGCAGTAATGAAATTGAATAATAAAGCCTTGCTTTTTTTAAATCCCCCATAAACCAGAACTCCAAAATCCCCTATTTCCTGAGGAATTTCATGTAACGCTATTGCTAAAACGGTTATAAAACCAAGAGGAAGAGAAATCACAAAAGAGGCAGCTATGGCTAAACCATCTATAAAATTATGCACACTGTCAGAAATTAAAATAAGATAAGAGACTGGTTTTTTACCTTTTTTGCTATCATGACTGTGATGCCATAAGAAAAATTGTTCCAGAATAAAAAAAAGACAAAATCCAAAAAGTAAAAATAAAAATAAATTAAAAGGAGTTATTTTCATAACATCAATTTTTGATATTGCTTCTGGAAGCAAATGCAGAAAAGCTCCGCCAATTAATGCTCCAGCAGATAGAGCAACAAGAACTAATAAAATCTTGTCCAATATTTCTTCTCTTAAAAACAAAGTTAATGCCCCTATAAAAGCTATTAAGCTGATTAAAAAAGTACTTAATATTATCCAAAATAACAAATTCATTTTCTCTTTTTATTTTTTTATTTATTACTATCCTCTTGTCATTCTTTTTCCGCATTTAGGACATTTTTTATCCATGCAAGGTTGACCTCTTATTTGGGGTTCTTCATATCCACAATTTAGGCATTTACAGATTCCTCCAGGACCTGCTGCAAATCCACCCATACGGCCCCGTCCACCACTTGCCGGAGCTCTAAAACGTCCGCCTCTTGGTCTTACCATTTTATAAATACCTCCTTGTATTCTAATTGCTTTACCATTAACTAAAGCGTCTGCAATTTTTTTCCTCGCACTGCTCAACAGCCTTGATAGGGTTGGCTGACTTATTTTCATCCTTTTTGCAGCCTTTCCTTGTTCTACCCTTTCATAATCAATAAATCTAACAGCTTCTAATTCATCTTTTGTTAGGATATTTTCTTTCAAATCCTTTAACACAATACCAGCTGGCTTAAAAAAATCTATTTCCGGTTCAAAAAAAATTCTCCTGTAAATTCTTGGTCTGGGCATATTACATTATAAATTACTTTAATTCTTTTAATCTTTTCTCTATCTCTTTCATTTCCTGTTTCAAGGCTTCTAATTCTTCCTGCAAGATTTCTTTCTCTTCACTTTCTGTGATAACTTGTGGCTGTATAATGGGCATTCCAAAACCCATACCAAATCCACGTCTAGCTCCGGGTGCAAATCTTCCTCCACCAAAGGCTCTACCGAATCCAGGATTTATAAAGCCAGGCACACTAAAACCTGCACAATATCCCATCCTTCTTCCAGTCATTTGTCCTTGTCCCATTGGGCCTGTTCGATCTCCTCTAGGCATTTTACTTTTCCTCCTTCACCTTTTCAGGTTAATTTAGTTATGAATACATATTCATTATACTATATAAATGTTTCGTTTCCGAAAAATCTGTGAAGATTTTTGGGGGTTCAAAAATGTAATTTTCAACATTTTTGACATGAATAAATATTCATAATGTAGAATTAAATAAACTACTATATAGCATATTCTGCCTTCCCACTGTCAATCAGAATTTTGGCTATTTCTTTTGGGATATTTGCAATCTCTCCTTTCTTAAATGCCCCCATCATCTCACCCCCCAAACCAACAAATTCCTCGACATCATTCTTAAAGACAATTAATTCATTTTCATACGTTTCTTTTCCGTTTAAAGCCTCACTAAGTTTTTTTTCTGATGAATCCATATCTCTCATTAATTCCTCGAATAATTCCTTCTCAAAAGGGAACATATTCTCAAAATCTCTCTTTGATATCCCCGTTTCAGCAGCAATCAAAATCAAATTCAGAATTTTTCTTTTCCTTCTTAACATAAGTTCCTTAAAAAGAGTCGTGGCATTCTCAAGCTGTTTTTTTGTCTTAATAATAATATCTGAAAAAACGTCGCTTTCTTTTGATGCAATTTCTTTCTTTTCTTTCAGATAAGAAGACACTTCTGAAATAAAATTCTTGGGCAATTCCTGCAATTGTTCAGAATATCTCTCTTTTCTGGCTGCCTCATAAATGTCATTATATGTTATCATATTTTCAAAAAGCCAAGTAGATATTTAAGAATTATTATACACTAAAATAATTCTCTAAGAAAAACCTACTCTTTTCAGCAGGTCTTCTCCCATCATTCTTCCAAGAGTGCCTTTTCTTGCCTCTTTCTCACAGAACTTCTTCCCCTTGTTTTCTTCTTTATCCTCTTCCCTTCTAAATGGAAAAGGAAATCTGCTTGATTTAGGAGCTGAAAGATTATAAAACAAAACAGGAACAGGATCTGCAGAATGATCTTTAAGCTTGCAGGGGGTTGAATGATCTGCAGTAACAACAACTTTAATTCTGTTAGGAGGAGCAAATTTTCTTAAAAATTTAAATAAGATTTTATCTATTTTTTCCAGCATTGATTTTTTTTCAGCTGGTTTATTATCATGTCCGGGAACATCAGTTTCTTTTATATGAATATAAGCATAATCTGCTTTTTTATAAGTTCTTTTAAGAATTTTAATTGAAAACTTACATGCTTTCTCCAAACTTTCATGTAGATTTTCGTAGACATCTAGGCTTTTTAATTTAGGATAATCAAATGAAAATGTTTCCATACCACAAAGTTTTGCAAAACCAATTTCCAAAGGCATATAAACAACCGATACCCATTTTTTGTAAATTTTAAGTTTTGGAACCTCAATCCCTGCCCCCCTAATAAGAAGATAATTTGCAGGCAGTAAACCCTTTTTCTTCCTTTCTATGTTAACAGGATGTTCTTTTAAAACATCGTAAGCTTTTTCTAGAAATTCATTTACAATATTAGCTGAATAATAAGAATTTTCATCATCATCAAGAGGTTTAATTGAACTTATTTTTTCTACATCTCTTTTGTTTTTAGAATAAGCAGCGTCATTACCGGAAAGATTATCTGAAAATCCCCCCCTAAAAACTAAAGCACCCCTATGCTGGACAGTTGGTTTAAATATAAAATCACAAGGCAATTTTATTTTGTTTAAAGCTTTTGCAAGAATTTCTGCTTCTTGTGTTGTCAAGGTTCTTCCTGCTCTTCTGTCTATAATATTTCCTCCTTCAAGTGAATCAATTGTTGCAAAATTAGCCCTAAATGCTAAATCTCCCCGTGTCAGATTTAATCCTGCTCCCCTGGCTTCTAATTGTCCTCTGGTACTTGAAATTAACTCATTACCAAAAATAGAAACAATTGCTTCATCAGATTCAGGGACAAAACCCGGCTTAACAGGATACATATACCCCATTTCTCCCCGTGTAGCCAAGAAATCCAAATTTGGCATCTCTGCAGCTTCTAAAGGGGTCTTTCCATCAAGCAGATTGGATGGCAAATCACCCATGCCGTCTAAAATAACAAGTATTCCTTTCATTATTTCAGACAAAGAATGTTTTCTTTATAAAAATTTATGTTGTTAATATTTAAATCACAAAGAAAAATATTATAAATTACCTTGAATTGAAATTGTTATGTTTAAGTTTTTAAAAGAAAAAATAAAAGACTGGACAAAAAAGGTTTCAAGGAAAACAAAGGAAGAAGAAGTTAAACTCCCTATGAAATTTGAACCAGGAAAACAGAAATATGAGCCTGACTTGGAAAAACTAGAAGAAATTCAGTCAGAAAAAAGATTTTTTAAAAAAATAACTTCAAAGATTTCTAAAATAAAAATATCTGGAACAGAATTTGAAGTTTATGCTCAGGAACTTGAAATGTTGCTTTTGGAAAACAATGTGGCCTTACAAGTTAGTGAACAGATAATCGAAAAACTAAAAGAAGATATCATTAATAAAGAATTGCTAAAAAAAGAGGTTGAATCTGAAATTAAAGACTCCTTGAAACAAATAATTAGAGATATACTAATAGAACCTTTTGATTTGGCAAAGAAAATAAAAGAGAAAATCTCAACCCCCCTACCAAAACCATATGTTATCTTATTTTGCGGAATAAATGGAAGCGGAAAAACTACAACTATCGCAAAAATTGCTGAATTTCTGAAAAGTAAAGGTATTTCCTGTGTTATGGCTGCAGCCGATACTTTCAGAGCTGCTTCAATTGAGCAATTAAAAGAACATGGAAGCAAAATTGGGGTGAAAGTAATTTCTCATGAATATGGTTCTGATCCTGCATCAGTCGGATTTGATGCAATAAAATATGCTAAAAAAAATTTTATCAACTGTGTTTTAATTGACACTGCGGGAAGAATGCATACAGCAAAAAATCTTATCAGGGAAATGGAAAAAATTTCTCGTGTGACAAAACCAGACATCAAAATATTTGTCGGAGAAAGTATTACGGGAAATGATGCAATTGAGCAAATAAAGAGTTTTGACTGGGCAATAGGAATAGATGGAATAGTTCTAACAAAAGCTGACATTGATGAAAAAGGCGGAACCTCTCTTTCAGTGGGCTATGTAACAAAAAAACCGGTTTTATTTTTAGGGACAGGTCAGGCGTATGACAAAATAGAGCCTTTTAACAAAGAAAAATTCATTAAAAGGCTTGGGTTATAGTTAACCCAAACTTTATTAATCCTCAATTTACTTCTAAAAAATATGTTAGAAAAACTTGGAGAAGTTATAAGAAAAGCCACAAATAAAATTGCAAATGCTATCTTTCTGGATAAAAACTTAGTGGATTCTATAGTCAGAGATCTGCAAAGAGCTTTAATTGAAGCAGATGTGGGTATTCTCTTAGTAAAAAAATTAACTGATAAAATAAAAAAAGCTGCATTGGATGAAAGAATAAAAGGAATAGATAAAAAAGAACATATAATCAAATTATTACATGATGAACTTCTGAGACTTTTAGGAGAAAAAAAAGAGTTAAACCTTAAAACAGGTAAAGAACAAAACAGGATTATGCTTCTTGGGCTTTATGGGAGCGGAAAAACTACAACGTCGGCTAAATTAGGAAATTATTTTTTAAAACGCGGACATAAAACAGCCTTGGTTGGTTTAGATACACATCGCCCAGCAGCTCAGGAGCAAT
Source organism: Candidatus Woesearchaeota archaeon (assembly GCA_964598635.1). Lineage (GTDB taxonomy): Archaea > Nanobdellota > Nanobdellia > Pacearchaeales > GW2011-AR1 > CAZRCO01. The sequence continues at coordinate 19,821 of CAZRCO010000005.1, forward strand.
TAAAACAACTGGCAGAAAAGAATTCTTTAAAATATTTTATAGATTTGAAGGAGAAAGATCCTTTAAAAATATGGAAAAATCTCATCAAAGAAGACAAATTAAAAAATTATGATTTAGTTATTATAGATACAGCAGGAAGACATACTCTTGATAAAGATCTCATTAGCGAAATAAAATCTCTTTCTAAGGAAATAAATCCTACTGAATCAGTTTTGGTAATGCCCGCAGACATTGGCCAGGCAGCCAAAAAACAGACACAGGAATTTCAGGAAGCAGTTAATATTTCCGGAATTATCATAACAAGGATGGATTCAACAGCAAAAGGTGGAGGAGCATTAACAGCATGTGCAGAATTTAGTGAAAATGAAAAAGAGAGTGAAAAAACTAAAAAAGTTGGAGTATATTTCATAACAACTGGAGAAAAAATTAATGACATTGAACCTTTTAATCCAAAACCTTTTCTCTCAAGACTTTTGGGTATGGGTGATTTGCAAAGTTTAATAGAAAAAATTAAATCAGCAACAGGTGGTGATGAAGGAAAACAAAAAGCTATTCAAAAAAGAATTGAAGAAGGAAAACTTTCCCTTGATGATGTTATTTCTCAAGTCCGCTCAATGAATCAAATTGGGGGTTTTGAAAAAATAAAAGGAATGATTCCTGGATTTGCGGGGGTGGAAAAGAAAATCCCTGAAAACTTAATGGAAACTCAACAGGAAAAAATCTCAAAATGGGAGCATATAATAAAATCCATGACTCCTGAAGAAAAAGAAAATCCGGAATTGCTTGAAAAACAAACTTCCAGAATAGCAAGAATTGCAAAAGGTGCAGGTGTTTCCGGGGCTGATATTAGAGCATTGTTAAAACAATATAAAATTCTTAATGAGATGATAAAATCAGGGCCAGAAATGACAGGAGATTTTTCCCAAGGTTTAAGTCAGAAACAAATGATGAAACTTGCCAAGAAGTTTATGAAAGGAAAAAAGCTGAGGTTTTAAGATTCTAAAATGGCACAAAAAATCCTCCAGCAAGGTGCTGAAGCATTAATTTTACAAGAAGATGGTAAAGTTATAAAAAGAAGAGCCGAAAAATCTTACCGCCTTAAAGAACTCGATGATGAGATAAGAAAATTAAGAACAAGATCAGAAGCAAAGCTTCTTAAAAAAGCATCTGATATAATTTGCATTCCACAGGTAATAAAAACAGATGAAAAAACCAAAGAAATTGTTATGGATTTTATCAAAGGAAAAAAACTTTCCGAGTATCTTAATCAATTTCAATTAAAAAAACAAAAAGAAATCTGTAAACAAATTGGCAAAAGTGTTGCAAAACTCCATAATAAAGATATAATTCATGGTGACATAACAACAAGTAATATGATTCTTGTAGAAAATCCTGATACAAAAATATATCTCATTGATTTTGGTCTGGGATTTATCAGTCATAAACTTGAAGATAAAGCAGTAGATTTACATTTATTAAAACAAGCTCTTGAAGCCAAACATTTCAGAAATTGGCAGGAATTATTTGAACAGGTTATTAAAAGTTATGAAGAAATTTCTTCAGACTCTAAAATTATTTTTGAAAGACTAAAGGCGGTTGAAAAAAGAGGAAGATATAAACATTAAGAATAGCCCTGCCAGGATTCGAACCTGGGTCACAGCCTCCAAGGGGCCGCATACTTGACCACTGTACTACAGGGCTTCAAGAAACAGAATAAGAAATCATTTAAAAACTCTTTTATAAAAAATCTCCCTGTTAATTTCCTCCCTTTTTGGAGTGATTTTAAAGAAATTTTTCAGACTAAAAGGATTATATTTTTCTCCAATTAAAGTTGCCGCGAGTTTTTTATATTCATTAGTTGCTTCTGATTTTTTGCTGTAATTTGTAGAAGATTCAAATCTGGACAAAGCCTTTAAGATATTAATATCATGGGGAATAACTGCCATTACAGGGACTCCTGTAGTCTCTTCAATTTCGCTAAGCGACAACTCAAACTTTTTGTTATAAACTTTATTAAGTATTAACCCATTTATTATTATCCCTCTTTCTTTTGCTCTTTTTATTGATTTTAAAGTCATACTTAAAGTAGGATAATCAGGAGTAGTCACAATAAAAATTTCATCAGAAGCGAACATTACCCCCAAAGTTTCTTCATTTAAATTAGGTGCAGAATCAATTAAAATAATATCATATTTTCTTTTTAACATTTTAATTTTCTTTTTTAAATCAAGAGGATTCACATTCATTTTGTTAAAAATCAAACCAGGGATTACATCAAAATTTTCGAGATTGTGAATTGCATCTTTTATATTCGCTTCTCTATATAAAACATGATGAATTGTGATTTCCGGGCTTATTATATTCAGATGCATTCCTAAATTAGGAGCTGAAAAATTTCCGTCAATTAATAATACCTTTTTCCCAAAATCAGCGATTGCGTCCCCCAAAGCAGTCACAACAGAAGTTTTGCCAACCCCTCCTTTTAAACTCAAAATTCCTATCACCTTTCCCATTTAAAGCTTAAAAAACAAAACAATTTAAATATCTTTCATTCACTCAAAAATCATAACATAACATTTAAAAAAACCTTACAGTTTATAAAATAGCAAAATGCTTAGAAAAAAAACAAAAAAAAGCTCAGAGGTTCCTGAAAAGAAAAAAATATCTGGGGAAGAATTTGAAAAAAGGGTAATTGAACTGGCAAAAAAAGGCTTTACTAGCGAAAAAATTGGTCTTGAATTATCTAAAGAAGGAATACACCCAAAAGAACATATAAAAATATCTAAGATATTAAAAAATAAAAATCTGTATGTTAATCCTGATTTAAAAAATATTGAAAAAAAACTGAACAGACTTAGAGAACATTATGAAAAAAATAAGCAGGATAAAAAAGCAATGAGGGAAAGAGAAAGAATAGCTGCTGGATTAAGAAAAATCAGGAATTATTTCAAAAGATAATTACTAATTAAATATTGTCTTCTGCAAATGGAAAAAGAGGTAAATAATTTATACAAAAGAGAGAAAAATTCTTCTTTAGAAACAGATATAGAATCTGTAGCAGAGAAATTCCTAGAAAAAACAAAAAATACAGACATTAAAATTATAAGCCATTTTGACACTGACGGGATTACATCTGCTTCTATAATGATTCAAGCTCTAAAAAAACTTGATAAAAAATTTTCACTTGAAATCATTAAAAGTCTTGATCAAAAATTTATATCTAATCTTCCAAGAAATAAACCGATAGTATTTCTGGATTTGGCCTCCGGAAGTTTGGAATACATAAAGGAATTTGGTTTGGAAAATGTTTTTATAATAGATCATCACGAAATAACTCAAGATATCCCGGAAAATGTATATATAATAAATCCACAGCTGAACGAAAAAGAAAAAATCAGTAGTGCAGGTCTTGTTTATCTATTCTGTAAACAATTAAATTCTGAAAATATAAAATATGCAAAATTAGCAGTTCTAGGAATGATTGGGGATATAATGGAAGAGGGAATAGAAAAACTAAAAGAAGAAGTCTCAAATGACGGAGAAATACAAAAAAGGAAAGGGCTTTTAATCTATCCTTCAACAAGACCCTTAAATAAAGCCCTTGAATATTCTTCAGAACCATATATTCCCAATGTAACAGGAAATATGGAAGGAGTCTTAGAATTATTAAGAGAAGCAAATTTAACCCCAAAAGAAGGAAAATACAAAACTCTTATAGAATTAAATGAAGAAGAAATGTCCCGGCTTGTTACCTCAATAATGTTAAGAAGCCCGAAAGCAAGAAATAAACAAATAGTCGGGAATATTTTCCTGATAAAATTTTTTAATCACCTCGCAGATGCAAGGGAATTAAGTGCTATAATCAATGCTTGCTCCAGGTTAGGGAAAAGTGAGATAGCACTGCAATTCTGTTTAGAAAGCCCGAAAGCAAAGGAAAAAGCAGAATCTATGTATATAAAATACAAACAATTAATTATCTCTGGATTAAAATTTGCTTCTGAAACAGACAAAATTGAAGGAGATGGATTTGTAATAATAAATGCGCAGGATCAGATAAAAGATACAATGATTGGGATAATTGCAAGTATACTGTCAAATTCTCCAGTATATGAATTAGGGACAGTAATAATAGCAATGGCTCTTGATGAAACAGGAGATAAAATAAAAGTCTCAGCCAGAAATGTAGGTTCTGAAGGAAAAAATGTAAGAGAGATTTTAGCTAAAGTTATAGAAAAAATAGGTGGAGAGGTTGGGGGGCATGAATTTGCAGCAGGTTGCATAATTTCTTCAGAAAAAGAACAAGAATTTATTAAAACATTAAAAAAGGACTTTGAAATTGAACTAGTCCGGATTGAATAACCCCTAAAATCAAAAAGCTTTAAAACCACTCTATTTCTTTATTTTTCATGACAACAGATTTAGAAGTAGGAGATGTAGTGCTCTGTACAGTTGAAAAAATAGAAGGAACAACAGTATTTGTAAGAATCCCTTGGAAAGGAAGTGAAATCCAGGGAAGTATAATTATAAGTGAAATTGCTCCCGGGAGAATCCGTAACTTGAGAGATTATGTAGTTCCAAAGAAGAAAATTGCATGTAAAATCCTAAGAATAAAACAAGGAAGAATAGAATTATCACTAAGAAGAGTTACTCAGAAAGAAAGAAAAGAAGTAATGGAGGAATACCAAAAGGAAAGAAGTTATATTAATATCTTAAAAAGCATTCTGCAAGAAAGAGCAGATGATGTGATAAAAAAAATTTCAGTGCAGGAAAGTGTATTTGATTTTTTTCAGGATTTGAAGGAAAACCCAAAAAAAATTGAAAAAATTGTTGGCAAAGAAGATACTAAGAAAATATTAGACATTCTAAAAGCTCCTAAACAAAAAAAATCAACTTTGAAAAAAGAAATCTTCTTAACAACCACAAAACCCGAAGGATTAACCCTAATAAAAGAGATTTTAAGTGATTCTGGAGATGTAAAAATAAAATATATATCAGCAGGTAGATATCTTCTTGAAACTGAATCTGAAGATTTAAAAAAAGCAGACAATACACTAAAAAAATTCATAGAAAAGATAGAAAAAGAGGCTAAAAAATACGGGGCAGAATTTAGTATTAAGGAGAAGTAAAAGAAAAAGGAGAATTCTAAAAAATTCACCCATTAGTGAAAAAAAAGGCTTAAAAAGGTATAAGGGGGAATAATAATATGAAAGAAAGCAAAACAAATGAGGATTCTTTCATGGTTGTATTACTCGGAATTGTCTTTGACCCTCAAAAGAGAAAGATACTTATTGGCAAAAGAGAGAAAAAAGATCCATATATAAAAGAATTAACTTGGGTTTTTCCTGGGGGGAAAGCTAATTATGGAGAGGAAATAGAAGAAATACTTAAGAGGAAAATAAAATTAAAAACAGGTCTAAATGTTGAAAATTTGGGTTCAATATTCTCAAGAACATATAAAGAAGATATGCAATTATTGTTAATATATCATTTATGTGAAGTTGTTAGTGGGGAAGAAAAACCAGGAGATGATATAATTGAATTAAAATGGGTTAAACCAAAAGAACTGGAAAAACATTTCACAACCTCATTCCATCCAACTCTTAAAGAATATATACTGAATTTACAGTGAAGCTAAAAAAATGTAAATCGTGCAAAATTTACACGTTAAAAGAAAAATGTCCTAAATGTGGCAAAAAAACTTCTGATGCCCATTACAAATTTATAAAAATAAAAAGATTAGAATAAAGTAGCTTGTTTTTCCTTTGCTTCCAATATTAATTTTCCATATTCTCCATCAAAACCGGGTTTAATCTTAATCTTTCCAGCCCTGTTTTCTAAAATTAAATCTACAAGTCTTTTTTCAACACCATTATTCAGCATTTCCTCTTTACTGGAATTTAATAATACATTAAACTCATTTCCAAATTTCTCAATTAAGTTATTATAAACTTGCCATGTCTTTTGTGCAGATAAACCTGTATTCAAAAAAGATGCAACTAATTCATGTAAAGGAAGTAATAAATAAAAGGGTTTTGCATTTGTTGGATTATATCCCTGGGGCTTTTTTGCAATTTCTTCAACCCTATAATCAACCCCAATTGTTAATGAGTTTCCGCAAACAGGACAAATTCCTTTCAGTTCTTTAGTTCTTCCAGGGGGGCAGGAAAAATTACATTTTCTATGTCCATCCCAATGATATCTTCCATAAGCAGGGGGGGTTTCTATTGTTGCTTTTAATCCTTCACCGGTTCTTATAGCTTTTATTATATTATCATAACTTAATTCATCATCAACAAATTCAAAAATTGTGGCTTCCCTGCCAATCCTCCAGGGCCAAAAACTGTGGGCATCACTGAAACTCACCACATTCACTCTACCACTCGCAATTTCTTCAAAACGCCATAACATCGCAGGGTCAGCGCTCATACCAGATTCAACTGCATGAATATTCTTTACCTGCTCTCCAAAACATTCTTCTAATGAATCAAATCCGGATTTACTTCCAAACAAACCAAACCAGGGAGTCATACAATGTGCAGGAATAATTTCAATTTTATCTTCAATTTCCTTCAAATCTTTAACAAGCTGCTGACATGACATCCCAAATATAGGTCTCCCGTCATAATCCAATCTTCCCTTACTTGCAAGATATTCTGTTATTCTATCAACAGTTTTTCTGTTTGGAGCTAAAATAACAAGATGAACTGCTCTCCTTTTTCCACCCTGACTGTACATTAAACTAATCTCTGTCTGCCACAAAAAACCAATTTCCGCATCAGAGCTTGTTCTTAAAATCCCTTTATCATCTTCAATTAAGGTTTCATCAATTTCCTTTCTATGCAGAGGATGTTGAAAATCACCGGTCCCTATTAAATTCAATCCCTTTATCTTTCCAAATTTTTCTAAATTTTTAATGCTTAAATTGCTTGAAGTTGCTCTTGAATGTTTTGAATGGAAATGAAAATCAGCAATTATTTTCATAAGTAAAACAATAAAAAAAGGTTTTTAAGAATTTGGGACTATCCTATCCAAACAATTTTTTCCTCTTCCTTTTGTAGATTACCCAAGCTACAGCTGCGGCCAAAATCACAGCCCCAATTAAAATCCATAACCAAAGCAAATTTTTGCCTAAAATTTTTTCTCCAATTGAAACTTTCTCACCCTCAACAGACTTTTCCCCGATAGCAAAATAACTAAATGAAGTTAATTCAGCGTCATAATAATAGTAATTATCATCTTCATCAACATAATTTGTGATTAATTCATTCCATTTTTCAGAAGATTTATCAAATTTAAATAATGCTACATCGCCTCTTTCAACACTGTTTTCAATCATCCAGTTTTTCTCAACCTGAATTGTTACTATTCCTTTTTCTAATTTGCCTTCTAAATTTTCTGTCCCAATTTGTAAATATCTATAAACTTTCCCTGTTTTTTCAACAGAGACATTTGCAGGCTTATTATTATATTTTCTTACTGTTATTTTAACATTCTGTGCTTCATTATTAACTTCAATTTGTATTTGCTTTATTCCAATTTCAGAGTCAAAATCTTTCATTACTGTTATAACTCCAGGGATTATTTTTACCCAAGAATTAATCTTTTGCTTTGCCCATTCTGGAAGTGAGACACCTGCTAAACCCCCACCAACTTCTTCCTCCTCTTCTTCATAGGCTTCAGCAGCCCTAAAGTAAGTAAAGTGATTTACATTGAACATAAAGCTGTTTCCGCTGTAACCAAGCTCTCTACAGGCAGGGTCACTGCTTGTGGTACAGTCCGTATATGTAGTTCCGCTTAAACTGTACTGTGGTTTTGGATCTGTATAAGTTATACTATATAAGACTATATCCGCACTTTTATTTAATCCTTCGTTACTGGAAGAATTAACAAAAGCTGAGTTAGGTTCAATGTCAACATCAGTATAAAGACTGGTTCCGCTCCCATTAATTGGCTCCAAAAATCTGATTTCTCCAAAACTTGGCTCTTTAAAATTAACCAGCCCCCCTGCTCCGGCAAAAGTATAATTTCTAAAGTGAATATCAATAATCCATGTACCATTTATTCCTTCTGTACTAAAATTGATATCATAATAGGAAGGATCTGCATTCGTCACAACCACATTTGTGAAATTATTATTAGCTGAAGTTGCTCCTGTTAAAAGAATCGCATCCTGTGCTGAATTATTTATTATAAGATTGCTAAATGCATTGTTTGAACCTGAAGAAATATAAATTCCATTTGAAAAATTATAAATTACTCCATTCACTATTGTCGTGTCATTATAACCTGTGATATTAACACCATACCCAGTACCATCTCCTGTTATAGTGGTA
>CAZRCO010000006.1:0-12700 GCA_964598635.1 Candidatus Woesearchaeota archaeon
AAATATCCATGGCAATTTTAACTCTTTTTTTAACATCAAGTGTTCTGCTGAGTGGAACTTCAGAAATTTCCCTTTTTTGTCCAGCATAACTAGCAAGATCATACATAGTAATCCCCAAAAGTTTCGCAGTTCTTTCCATGGAAATTCCATGCTCATAAATTTTTGATGCTTTATTTATCTGGGCTTTTCTGAAAACATCTTTTATGTAATCCTTTAGTCTCCCGGAAAGACCCCCGATAGCTTTTCTGATTAATCTCAAATTTTCTCTGATTCCCTTTTCATCATCTTTTTGAAGAGCAGGTATAATTTTGTCTATTGCACCAATATAAGTTTTGTAGAATCTGTTCCAGCCGGGGAGTTCTTTATATTTTTCTCTTTCAAGAATTTTACTCAAAGAATAAACAACAACCGCAACAGCAATATTGTCCGGATCATGCGTTAAAGAAGCAGTGTTAATTGTTTGGTCACTTAAATTTTTTATTTCTGCGGAATCTCCACGCTCAACAGCATCTTTTACTTCCTGAAAGATTCTTAAAATATTCTCTTTTTCTTTCATACTTTAAATTAGAAAAACTGGCTTAATAAATGTTAAGTTTTTTATATCTTATTTTCCTCAATTTAGTATGAAAGAAGTAATTTTGGATACAAATTTTATCTTGACATGCATTCGCCAGAAAATAGATTTTTTTGAAGAGCTTAAATTGCAGGGATATCAAATTTTAATCCCAAAACAGGTTATAGAGGAATTAAAAAAACTTGGGGGAAAATTATCCCTGGAACTTCTTAAAAAAAACAAATTCAAAAAAATTGATTTGAAAGGGAAAAATGTTGACAAAGCAATTATAAATTTTGCCAGGAAAAATCCCAATGTAATCATAGCCACATTGGACAGGGAAATAAAAAATAAGATAAAAAATCCTAAATTAATAATCAGGGGGAAAAAGAAGCTGGAGATTATTTAGTTTAATTGAAATTTATTAGAGTCCTTCTTCAATGATTTTTTCTATGGCAGAACTTCCTTGCTCAATGGTATCATCATTGATTTCGTCTATATTATTAAGTCTTGCCAGTATTTCAATAAAATCATCATACGGCATTGTTTTCCGTCCATTTATAAAATTGCTGTCTTCATAAACATAATGCGAATTTTGGGGGTTTGTATTTGGTTCATTAGGGGTTTCAAATAAAATAGGTGAGTAAGCATAAGCTTTTATTTCTCCTTCTTTGAGTGAAAGCTGGATATATATCTCCCCTTCAAGAAGAAAAATCTCTGTATATCGATTAAGAGGATAGAGTCCAATAATCATTTTCCTTTTTCTTTCCTCAGTATCCAGCATAACATAAAACCTTAAGTAATCTTTAAAAGAATTTATATGTTTGATTAATGCTGATAACAAGCTTTTTAAATCAATTTTTACTTTAAATTTTTAATACAGGTTAAAATGTTCTATTTAGTTGAAGTTGAGGATTATATAAGGGTTGAACCGAAGTTTTTTGGTTTACCTACTGAAGAGGCTGTTGACAGACAGCTTAAGGAATTATATGTAGATTATTATGATAAAGAGCTTGGAAAGGTGGTTGCTGTTATGGGAGTTTCAGAAGTTGGTGAGGGTGTTCTTATTCCCGGAGATGGGGCAGCGTATTATAATTCAAGTTTTAAATTACTTGTCTGGAAGTCTAAATTGCAGGAATTAGTTTATGGGGTAGTTTCAGAAATAACAAATTTTGGAGCTTTTGTTGATTTGGGTGTTATGAGGGGGATGATTCATATAAGCCAGACTATGAATGATTATGTCAGTTTCAGTAAAACAAACTCTTTGCTTGGTAAGGCAACAAAAAGGACTTTAAAACAAGGAGATTTATGTCTCGCAAGAATTGTTGCTATAAGCCATAAAGGAAACTTTCCAAAGATAGGTTTGACGATGAGACAACCAGGACTTGGAAAATTAGAATGGATTAAAGAAGACCAAATAAAAAAAGAGAGAGAGGCTGCTAAAGCAATAAAAGCAGAAACTTCTAATACAGGAAAATCCAAAGGGAAAACAGGAGGAAAAAAGAAATGAAACCAAGAGCATGTAAAATTTGTAACAGAATATATGAAGGAGACAAATGTCCTAATTGTGGGTCTGCTGAATCAGTTGAAAATTTTAAAGGAAGAATAGTAGTGCTTGATGCTGAAAAATCAGAAATAGCTAAGAAATTGAACATAAAAAGTAAAGGAAATTTTGCAATTAAAACAAGATAATCATAATGAAAACTTTTAATATAATTGAGGAAAAAGAAAATCCCTTGTTTAACAGAAAAGAATTAAAAATAAGTATTAAACAGGAAATTCATCCTAAGAGAGAGGAAATAATGGACTTAATTTCCAACAAATTTTCTGTTCCTAAGGAGAATATTAAAATAAAAAAGATTCATGGAAAATTTGGTTCTAAGGATTTTATAATTGAACTAAATATTTATTCTAATCAGGAAGAAAAAGATTCTATAGAGTTAAAAAAGAAGAAAGACAAGAAAACAGAAGCAAAACCGGTTTCTGATGGAAAGGAAAAAGAAGAGAAGCAGGAACTTGCTCAGCCGGATAAAGAACCGACTGAAAGTAAACCAGAAGAAAAGGAAGAATAAAAATGCCCAAAAAAATTGTAAAGAAAGGAAAAAAACCACATAAGAATAATCCGCCGAGTAAGAGATACACTAAATATAAAATTGAACCTAACTCAGGAAAAATAACAAGGGAAAGATTTTGTCCAAGATGCGGCCCGGGAATTTTCTTAGTAAAATCTCAGGGAAGAATTTATTGTGGCAAATGTCATTATTCTGAATTTGAAAGTAAAAAAGAACTTGGGAAATAGGAACTTTCAGAAAACCAAGATATGGATTAATTAAAGGGGGAATACAAATAACTAAATCTAATAACAGTGCCAGGTTTTAGACTGGATTATTTTCATAGAAATAATTATTCATAAACCCTGGGAGATTCTTCAAGCCGTAAAAGAGATGACTTGAAGCCTCTCCTGGGGAAAAAGAGGTGATAAAAAACATAAGACTCTGAGATATATAAAACTTTCGGTTCTGTTACTCTTGGAGAATGACAAGAGATAATCAGTCTTGAGTAGTAATTTTATTTCTTTCTTTTGGAAAAATTTTTCTATTTTTAGGAACTACATTATTATATTTTTAACCACTACACATCTTTATAAAACATGAAGACATATAAAAAGAATGGAGAAACCACAAAAATCCGGAAAACCAGATACTTCAAATACAGTAAGACAGGAACAAATTCATGATTTATTGTTTAATAGAGAAATAGGGTGGCAGGAAATTATTTATGATTTGATAAATACAGAACAATTAGACCCCTGGGATATTGATTTGGTTATTTTAAGTAATAAATATCTGGAAAAAATCCAGGAGCTTGAAGAAGATAATTTCTTTATTTCAAGTAAAGTTCTTTTAGCAGCTGCATTATTGTTAAAAATAAAATCTGAGATTCTGTTAAATAAATACATTAAAAACATTGATAAAATACTTTTTGATGAAAAAGAAACTGAAAATGTAAAAGCATATCAGTTGGAAAGAATAGAACTGGATGAAGAAATTCCCGAACTAATTCCAAGGACTCCTCTTCCCCGTTTCAGAAGAGTTACATTAAAAGAGCTGATAGAATCTCTAAATAAAGCAATTATTACAGAGAACAGGAGAATAAAAAAAGAAATAACTAACAGGAATGCTCTTATAGAGACTTCAATCTCTCTTCCAAAAAAGAAATTTAGTTTAAGGGATAAAGTAAGAGAGATTTATAAGAGTTTAATTAATGTATTTAGGGAAAAAAAAGATGGAGTAATATCTTTCACAGAATTTTTGGAAAAAAATCCGGAAAAAAATAAAAGAAAACTAAAAGAAGAAAAAATACTTTCCTTTTATTCATTATTACATCTTGAAAGCCAAAAAAAGATTTGGTTAGAGCAGAAAGATCATTTTGGAGAAATTTATCTTTGGAAAAAGAATGCGTTTTTTAAACTTAATCCAAACTATTTTAAAGATTAAATTAGAGTTTTGTTAGACAATGAAACCTGTTAGAGCAGCAATCCTTTTTTCTGGAGGAAAAGATTCTTGTTATTCAGCTTATTTAGCAAAGCAAGCAGGAGCAGAAATAAGGTGTTTAATTTCGGTTTTTTCAAAAAATCCTGAAAGTTACATGTTTCATACACCTTCTATTAAACAGGTTAAAAAACAGGCAGAAGTTATGAAATTACCTCTGATAACAACAAAGACAGAAGGCATTAAAGAAAAGGAATTAGAAAATTTAACAGACATAATTAAAAAAGCAAAAGAGAAATACAAAATTGACACAATTGTTACAGGAGCTTTGAAAAGTGAATATCAGGCATCCCGTATCAAAGCAATCTGCGATAATTTAGGATTAAGATGTTTTAACCCTCTTTGGAAAAAAGATGAAATTTCTTATCTTAAGGAATTAATTAAAAATAAATTTAAGGTAATAATAACAGGGGTTTTTGCATATCCTTTAGATAAATCTTGGTTAGGAAAAATAATAGATAATAATTTTATTGAAGATGTTAAACAGCTAAAAGACAAATACATGATTCATCCTGCAGGAGAAGGCGGAGAATTTGAGACGTTTGTCTTATATGCTCCTGGTTTATTTCAACATGAATTAAAAATAAAAGACAAAAAAATTTCAGGAAGCGGAAATTCTTGGAGAATGGAGATTAAAGTTGAATGATTATTTTAAAAAAGATTCCTTCCCTTTTTCCATATCCTTAACCTTGTATTTCCCGCTTGAAACTTCTTTTTCACCGACAAAAATTACTTTTTTGATTTTTTTTGAATTTGCATATTCCAATGCCCTTGAAGGCTTTCCATAATAAAGAGTTATTTTCTTTCCTTTTCCTCTTAATTTTTGTACAAGTTTTATTGCTTCCCTGTCATATCCTAAAGATACGATTAAAATCTGGTTTTCCTTTTCTTCAGTTTCAGATTTTATTTTTGAAAGCATTGTCAGCCTCTCCAAACCAAAACTAATTCCTGTTGACTGGGTTCCATCAACTAAATAACTCCCCCCAGCAACAATTGTTTCTTTAATTCCTTCAGCCTTAATTTCAAAAATATTTCCATTATAATAACTTAATCCCCGAACAACCGTGGGAGAAAAAAGGACTTTAAATCCATAAGATTTGCAATAATCTATCAAACTTATAATTTCTTTATAACTCGGGAATTTGTTAAAATAATCCTCTCCGGTTTTCATAGCAGAGAAAACTTTTTCTGCATTTATGCCTATTTTGTTTAGATTTGCGCGCACTTGTTTTTCAGGAAGTTTATCAATTTTGTCAATTTCTTTTAATACTTTATTTCTGATTTTCTTCCTGATTTTTAAGTCATCAAGAATCTCGTTAAGAAGTTTCCTGTTATTAATCAGGATTACTGGTTTTATTCCTAATTTTATTAAAATTTCAGTGGTTAATGCAAGAATTTCTGCCTCTTCTCTTGCTGGCACGTTAGATAAACCAATAATATCTGCATCACATTGGGTAAACTGCCTTAATCTGGCTTTAGCTCCTGAAGAAGGTTCATCCCTGAAAACAGGCCCTATTTGATATCTTTTGTAAGGAAGTTTTTGATTCTTTGCAAGTCTTTTTAGCTGAAAAGTAAATTCATACCTTAAAGCAAGTTTTCTTTTTCCTTTATCTTTAAGCTTAAATATATCTGAAATAACTTCATCAGTTGCCTGACTTCCAGTACCCTTTACAAATTCTTCTCTTTCTATTATTGGTGTTTCTGCCGGTTCAAAGCCATACTTTTCAAAAATTCTGACAATTATTTCCTGTATGTTTTTTCTTTTTTCAGCTTCTTTCCCTGCAAAATCTCTGAAACCTTTAACTGCTTCTGTTTTCATTTTATTTTCAAAATTCATCGATTTTTATTCAATCGTTTATTTAATTTTTCAACTTTTCTTTTAATTGCCAGAACTATTCTTTTTATATTATTTCTGTTTTTTCTTTGTTCATCCTTTATTTTCCATATAACAACCTTTTTCATTATAGGAGCAAGTTGATAATTAAAAATTATTTTTGGGACATCATCTGCAATTACTATAATTAAATCAGCCTTTTTCATTTCCTGTAAATTTAGGGGCAAAGGTTTTCTTTTGGCAATATTTACTCCAAGAATTTTCTTAGAAATATTTCTTTGTTCTCTATCAGAGTTTCCCCCCATAATAATCCCTCTGCTAACCACATCAATTTTTTTGTTCTTGTTAATTCTTTTAAAATATTCTTCAGCTATTCTGCTTCTAAACGAGTTATATTTACAGACGAAAAGTATTTTCACCTTTTTTTCTCCCCTTTTAATTCTTTTTTCTTTTTTAAAAAGGGTGGAAGCGGAGAATCGAACTCCGGTTTCACGGACCACAACCGTACGTTCTGCCACTAAACTACATCCACCATTCCAATTGAATATGAAAAATAGTATAAAAAGATTCGCACAGCTGGATAAATTAGAATTCTTAATGATGCCGATAATTTCCAGTTTTAACTATCATAAAAACAAATAACAAAAAGTATTTTTAAACTTAACTAAATTAAAATTCCAGTGTACTTACAGTGGTACAGAGTTGTTCATTACCGGATGCATCCAAGAAGTAAACTGCTACATCAACCTTGCTTGCATTTGTAATCCCTGTAACAATTCCTGATTCTGTTACTGTGTTTAAAGGATCTATATTTCCTGGAACATCATGCACAAAGTTTGTCTCTCCCGCGTCATTTGTAAAGATTAACTTTATTCCTGCAATATCTTCCCCTCCTGCACTTCTTGTAACAGTCACATTACAATTTCCTGCTTCTGTACAGGAAGCCTTTGTTGCTCTCAAATCAGTTTCCAGACATTTTGTTCCGAGGTCTATTTCTCCAGTTCCACTCTCAGTTACATTTCTTATAACTGCCCAAATGATTCCTGCAGCAACCAGTGCCAAAAGAACCAATATCAAAGCAACTACAATTCCTGAAATACCTCTTTTATTTTCCATGTTATTAATTAACCCAAAAGTGTTTAAAAATATTTCTATTCATTTATAAAAATTTCTAAGAAGATTGAAAAATTCTTTTCTGTCCATAACTTTATCTGTTTCTGATAACCCAATTCTTTCTGAAAGTTTCCAAAATGCCTCGGGAGTATAGCCTTGTTTTTTTAATGAAGCAATTGTTGGTAAGTTAGGATCATCCCATCCAGAATATTTCCCCTGTTCAATTTCCTGTCTCATTTTTGTAGTTGACAGTTCCATATCTTTAAAATGGATTCTCCCTAAGAAAGCAGTCCAGGGAATTTTCTTTTTTAATCCTAAAGATTTGTAAATCATTTCCTGCCTTTTTGCATTGTCTCTGTGATCCTTTGCACGAATAATATGAGTCATCTTTTGTTCTATGTCATCTACTGCAACTGCAAAATTCATCAATGGCCAGACTCTGTATTTATTTCTTTCTCTTGGATGAGAAGAAAGATTTATTCTTGCAAGAGGAAAATCCCTGAATGCAGGATTTTTATCTTTCATTCCTTTTGGAGATTTGAATCTGACAACTGCTTCACCTTCCTTATACCCCTTTTTCTTGTCAAGCATTTTTTTCCATCTTTTCTTATTTTCTTTAATATTAAGATTCCTACATGGACAATTCTTTTTTGCTTCAACAAATCTTTTAAATTCCTCAGATGAGCATGTGCAAACATAAACAGCTTTTCTGTTAATCATTTTTTCAACATATCTGTAATAAATTTCCATCCTAGCTGACTGAATTATAATTTCTTCTTTTTTATCAAAAAGCCAGTCGCTTTCTTCTTTAATCATTTTGTAAGAATTAGGGTAAACATTGTCCGGGTTTGTATCTTCTATTCTCACATAAAATTTTCCCCCATATTCTTTTACATATAAAAATGAAATGCACGCTGTTGCAGCATGTCCTATATGCAATGGTCCTGAAGCAGAAGGAGCAAACCTCATTATCACTTTTCCTTTTTTTGCCTTAGGTAATTTAGGTAAACCTTCTCTTCCTTTTCTCTCACTAACCTCTTCTTTTAATGTTTCAAATTCTTTTTTTTGTTTTTCAACTGAAAGAGAATTAACCTGAGAAATTACTTCTGTAATTTTTTTTGAGTATTTTTTAACATCTCTTTTTTTCAAACCTTCGTGAAACAAAGATGAAATTATCGGTCCTTGCTGTGCTTTTCCCCCATATGCAATGGCATTTTTCAAAGCATATGCACGAATTTTTTTATCCATGTTTTTCATATAACATAAAAAGAAATAGGATTAATAAATTTACTCATTAGTGCCGGTTAATAATTGCCAACTTTAAATTTCTTTTCCAGAAGTTCAATTCTTTGCTGCAGATGATAAACCTGATTGCTCAAATCTTCTATTTTTTTGGTCATATCCATTAGTCTTTTTCCAAGTTTTCTTTTTCTTTCCTCAGCATCAGAACCAGATACATCTATATATTTATACTCTTCACTTCCGGAATTTACAGAACCTGACGCCAGATTGCTTAAAAAATTAACAGATTCGTCAGAAGTTTGAGAACCTGGAGAATTTAAAGAGCTTGCAGAACTTTCTCTTTTTTGTTGCTCATACCTCTTTGTTAGATCCAATAATTTCTTTTTTTTGCTGAAATCAAAGATACCCATAAAATATACAAAGGGAACATATTTTTAAATTTACTTATGATAGATTTCTGATTAGAAACATTTTTTAAATGCCCCAGCTTTATTATAAGAATGGCGCCAACAATACAACAAATAATTGCTACTGTTAATCCTGGCTTATATCTTGCTGTCTCAGATAAAAAAATGGAAGCAAAAAAAGAGTTGAGGGATTTCAAAGGGTCAATAAAAAAAGAGGGGTTTCAAAAGGCGGCTGAAAGTGCAAAGCCAAAAGCATTAGCAGAGCACAAACTAATTTATGATTCTTCATCAGAAACATTGGAGCCAATTTATTTCTTTATCTTGGATTTAATGGGAGACTTTAACTTTGACATAGAAAAAGTTACAGATAACTTTGTCTCCTCTCCGGGCTCAGGGCATTTTGCAGAGCTTGGGCAGAGAGCTACAATAATGCAGCAGCAGGGAAGCAGAATTATGGGTGATGTAAATAATGTTTTAAGAAGCATTTTAAATTTAGTTTATGATTTAAAAGAATTCAAAATTAGACTGCAGCATTACGATGGTTTAAAATCCAGTGATAAAGAAAAAGCCGAGGCTGCAAGGCTTTCATTAAAACAAATTTGGATGGACAAGGTTGATATTGCAAAAGGAAATTCAAGTATAAAGGCGATGGCTATCCAGGCAGGATTTCAGACTTTAATTGATGCTTTCTTAGTTGTTAATGATGAAAAAGATGTTGACAAACTTGATTTGAACGATAGAGTAAAAAGAATTCTTAAACCAAGAATTCAGGAATTTAATCTATGGGTACAGGAATCTGAGAGAGAGTTAAGGAAAAGATATGAGCTGGAAAAAACATATCTTAAGAGTCAGGTAAATAGTGTGAAAATTTATTCAAGATGGGCTAAACCTTATTTAAAAGCTGCAAAGCAACTTGAGATGAAAGAAGTTGGAAGAGAACCAGCATTGGTAAAAACATTCAATACGATTTTACTTGAATTAACCTTATTTGGTAAAACAAAATTAAAAGTAAGAGAGGCTGCACTTGACGGAAAACTTCCGGAGCAATTCTCCACAGAACGGTTTTTAAAATCATTAAAGAGAGATTATTACTCCTGTATATTAGTTAATTTCAATTTTAGAGGCATTCCCCAGAAATTAAGCCCTGCACAACCCCATTATGTTTTTGGCGGAAGAACAGAAATAACTTTTTCGGCCTTTGCTTTAAATGATGATGAAATTAAGAAAATAAATGATGAACTTGAAAAATCAGATGTTGATGGGATGTTAGAACTTATTGAAGGAGCAACTGAAGAAAGCTTGGCGCAGTTAAAAGAAGATATAGATTCATTTTTGAAAGAAGAGCCAGAAGAAGCAGTGAGCGCAGGCAGCAAGGGAGGGAAGTCCAGGGATACATCAAATCCATTTCTTGCTTTGATAGGAAAATATGAAAAAGGAGAAAAACCACCGGAAAAAACAAAAGAAGGCAAAAAAGAAAAATCTTTGGAAGTTAAGCCAGATAATTTTATTGAAGCAAATTCTATAAGACCCTTGGCAGAAGAAAATGCAAAAGATACTGTTTTTAATTTATTTGATATTTATAAAAAAGCTCATGGTATGGTTAGTTATACTTAGTTAAATCTGGTTTCATTTATTCTGAAGACATGGGAAAAAAGAAAAAACAAACCCTAAAGAAAAATTCTAAAAAATTAAGAAAGAAGAAAAGATCTAAATTGGAATTTTCCTTAAAAAGAAAAATTAAGAAAGAAGATTTTAAACCAAAAGAAATTAGAGAAAAAAAAGAGGAAAAAAATATTGAAGAAGAATTAGAAAACCTTGGATTTGATCCGGGATTCATTGATTTAAGACAGGAAATCCAATTACCCGAATTATCTGAACCCATTTTAGAAAGAGTTAGGGATTTTGCAGGAGAGGAAACATTGGAGCAGGATGTTGCATTTACTCCGGTGCCAGGAATTAAAGCGAAGAAATATCAGGATAACAAGTATGAAGATAAATATTCAGAGAATAAATATGAAGAGGAAACCCCAAATTATACCGGAAGAGGCGAGGCAGGCAAAGAAAAAGAAGAAAAGAAATCTGAATGGTAATTAGAGATAAATTAATAAATAAATTTTCATTGGTTTAAACATGAAAAAGAGGTTAAATTGGAATATCAGAATTAGGTAAAATGGAAAAAAAGAGTTATGAAATTAATAATATTTATCAGGGAGGTTATTCTTCCCTAAATCCGGAATATGGAAATGTTTTCTCAGGTTATAGAGCTGCAACAAAAACTTTGGGCTTAACTACAGACCCGCGAACCGCAAATATTCTTCAGGATGTATCCGCAAAAATTGCAACAGGAGTAAAACAAATTGAAGTTTCTGCAGTCACTCCCCAGGTTTTTGAATCAATTCCAAATCAACAATTAAAAGAAGTTAACAGGCTTTCTAAGCTAACAGGAGTTGGCGTTTCTGTTCATGGTCCTTTAATAGAAGCCTCAGGAATGACAAAAGAGGGTTACAATGATTTGGAAAGGGAAAGGGCTGAAAGACAAATGAATTCTGCACTTGAAAGAAGTCATGAAATAAGTCCACAAGGAAATGTTCCGGTTACATTCCATTCCTCAGTGATTTTTCCAGGCACAGAAATAGAAAAAACAGAAAAAGGGGAAGAAGTATTATTGATACCTGTAATAAATCAAGAGACAGGACAGACAACAAGGGTAAAAAAGGAAATAAGATATTATCCCGGAATGTCTGAAGAAGAATTAATAAAAGGCACAGAGCATTCTGCAGAGCAACAATTAAAAATTATGAACCAAACAGAATGGGACAATGCATTAACTCAGCTTATTTCTGTTAAAGAGAGGTCAGACAATATAATCAGCGAAACTTATCCTATTTTTACGGAGACTGTTAAAAAACTTAAATCCGGAACAAGCATCCAGGATTTAACTCCAACTGAAAGAGAGGTTTATTCAAGGTCTTTGAATGCACATGGGGAATTGCATGATATAGAATTACACTTAAACACTCTTTTTAACAAAGCATATAAATATGGAACTGAAGATGATAAAAAATACTTGGCAAGGCTTTCTGAAAATTTTGGAAAGAGCGTTCCAAAGAATCCTTTTGATTTGAAAGGGCAATCAAGAGCTGTTCAGAATTTAATGGAGGGTTTAAGACCTTCTGCTCAGTTTATTGGAGCAGAGCAATTTAAGCCGATTGAAGAGTTTACATTAGATAAAACTGCGACAACTTTTGCAAATGTTGCATTTAATTCTTACAAGAAGTTTAAGGATAATGCCCCTTTAATTAGCATTGAGAATCCTCCTGCAGGAGGTGGTTTTTCCCGTGCTGAAGATCTGAAAAAAATCGTTGAAACAGCGAGAGAAAAATTTGTGGAAAAAGCAAGGAAAGAAGGCCTGAGTGAGAAAAAAGCAAGGGAACAGGCAGAAAAACTAATAGGGGTTACTTGGGATGTCGGGCATATAAACATGCTTAGAAAATATGGCTATAAAGCAGAGGATATTATTAAAGAAACAGAAAAAGTGGCTCCTTTTGTAAAGCACGTTCATCTTTCCGATAATTTTGGGTTTGAGCATACAGAACTTCCTATGGGAATGGGAAATGTTCCTTTAAAGGAGATGATGAAAAGACTTGGTAAGGAAGGATTTGAGGCAAAGAAAATTATTGAAGCAGCAAGTTGGTGGGAGCATTTCAAAAGTCCTCCGGTGAAAGAATCATTTGAAGCTTTTGGCTCTCCGATTTATGGAATGAAAGCTCCTTACTGGAATCAGACTTTAGGATTACAACAAGGTTATTTTTCAGGTTATGGAAGAATGCTTCCCCAGGTACAATATGAAATGCGGGGGGCTGGGTTTTCACAATTGCCAATGGAGTTAGGAGGAGAACGCCCTGGTGCACAGGGGGGAAGGATGAGTGGAAGACCCTTGGAATGAATTTACAGGAAAAATAAAAACATTTTAAAATCAGATAATCTTAATACAAACATA
>CAZRCO010000006.1:12800-24543 GCA_964598635.1 Candidatus Woesearchaeota archaeon
AAATGGCAAGGAAAAAAACTAGGTACAAAAGTCCAAATAAAAAGAAAACAAGAAAAAAGAAAGCAAAAAATCTGAAAGGGGTGAAAATAAAAGATTACAAAGAGAAGCAGGAAGAAATTAAAAAATCTGATTCAAAAAAATTCCCAACATTAAAAATAGCCAAGCAGTCAGACATTGCTATGGATTTTGCAACAAAAGCATATCAGAAATTTAACAAAATTGTAAAATCAATTATTCTTTTTGGTTCTGCTGCAAAACAAAAAGCTGTTAGCGGCTCTGATATTGATATTATAATTGTTATTGATGATGTTTCAATAAACTGGAATTCAGAATTAATTGCCTGGTACAGGGAAGAGCTTGATAAAATATTAACAGCAAACCCATACAAAGGAAGTTTGCATATTAATACAATAAAGTTAAGCACTTGGTGGGAAGATTTGATGAGGGGAGATCCTGTTATAATAAATATTCTAAGATATGGAGAAGCTATAATTGATCTTGCAGGATTTTTTGAACCCTTGAAATTTTTGTTAATTAAAGGAAGAATAAAATCAACACCAGAAGCAATTTACAGTTGCCTTAAAAGAGCTCCTATGCATATTTTGAGAAGCAAGACATCTGAGCTGAATTCTATTGAAGGATTATACTGGGCAATGGTTGATTCAGCTCATGCAGCTTTAATTGCAAAAGATGTTCTTCCTCCTTCCCCGGAACATATTCCTGCAAATCTAAAAGAAGCTTTTGTTAATGAAAACAGATTAAAAATGAAATATGTAAGCTGGTACAGGGACTTGCTTGTTCTTCATAAAAAAATAGTTCATGGAGAAATTACAGATTTGAAAGGCGTGGAAATAGATATGTGGCAGGAACGAACAGAAGAATTCCTGAAAGTAATGGCTGAACTTGTTAAAGAACTTTTGACTTAATCAAAGAGAATTAATTAGTTTTAGATTTAGAATTATGCAGCTTTTTTTTCAGGTTCTTTTACAATCTCTTCTAAACTACCTTTAATGGCACTTGCTCTTTTTGACAAAGCTTTTGATACTTTTGTATTTATTAAGTATCCAAGATAGCCTCCAACTAAATTTCCTGCAAATTTTTTGTATTCTTCAGAGGCATCCGAATTTTGGAAATCAGCGAGATATCTGTCACTGTAATCTTTCCTGATATTTACTCCAGCAGAACCCATTAGGGAATATATATCATTAACCTTAACTCTTGCCAAAGATTCCTGAAATATTGCAGCAGCAGTCTTAATTATTACACGCTCAGAAACATTTCCGCTATATGGCTCGTTATCTGTTCTTGAATTTAAAAGTGCAGCCAAAGTTATTTCAGCACCTTTTTCAGTTTTTAATGCCGGCTGATAAATAAATTGTTCAACTGCAGAATCTCCTGCTTTTCCATATTCTCCACTGGTATTAACAAAATAAGCAACAGCTAAATCTGATATTGAAGATTTAAGATTCGGCAAAGCAGCCTCTCTCTGTTTTTCTTTTTCCTCTTCACTTAATTTTTTTTCTTGATTTTTTTCAGCCATTTTATCTTAATTTTTTAAGAAATTCCGGCTTTATAAATATTTCTATATTGTTACTACTTAGGAGTTATTTAAAAAGAAAGGTTTAAATATACTTTATTTTTTAAATTGATATGAAAAGCAAAATTAAAGCATTAGTCCTTACAGGTCTAGCTATGGGAATTTGCTCTGGATTAGTAAATCCTAGAAAGTTGGAAGGAGAGTTTTCAAATCCCTGGGAACCAGAACCAGAAATTCATCCTCCAGATACAGATTCTCCGGAATACCAAGCATACATGGAATCTTGCAGACAACGTGGGTTAAGAGATATGGACGCGCAGATGCGTGGACAAGAGTTTTATCAACTATATCATTAAAGGAATTATTTTTTAAAAAATCAGAATGGAATTAGAAAAAATCCTGAGAAAGGGAAGAAATGTAAGAAATGCTCTAATTGGTGTTGGATTATCCACAGCTATATTACTTGGGGCTGGCGGATGCGGGACATTAAACGCATGGGATTTAGTTGGATATGCTGCTGATTCAGCATCAAAAGATAAAAACAGAAGTTCAGGGCAAAGAGAGTCCGCAGAACAGCTTGAACAAATTGCAAAAGAGCAAGCAAGAAGACAACATGAAAGAGATATCGCTGAAAGAAGCAGGG
Organism: Candidatus Woesearchaeota archaeon; assembly: GCA_964598635.1. GTDB lineage: Archaea > Nanobdellota > Nanobdellia > Pacearchaeales > GW2011-AR1 > CAZRCO01. The sequence goes on from CAZRCO010000006.1 coordinate 14,981, forward strand.
ACGAAACAAAGCAGGAAGTTAATGTTTATGTTGAAAATCAACAAAGAGAACAGGCTCCAGAACTAAAAACATATGTTTTTGCATGCAATTATTTCAAAGATTTGAATAATGATAATCTCATGACTTATCCTGACGAATTTATTGGGATTAAAAATAAATTCAGAAATTATGAAAGAATACTCTTAGTTGCATATGATGAAAAAAGTAGAAGAGGGCAAGTGGCAAAAGGTATCTTATTCAATCCCTTGGGTGTAGCAATTTCAGGAGATGAATTTACTTATCAGACGGATGGATCTGTTCTTTATAAAAGTGTAAGCCCTACTTGGTTAGCCCAAATGGGTGGCTATGGAAATTACAAGTATGTTTATTATCTCAATGGAAAATATGTTGATTCAACTGAATTTGAGATTGTTAAAGAATAATCAGAAATTATCTCAATTCTTCCTGTAATTTTTTATATAATGGGTTTTTAGATTCTTTAAGTGCTGAAAGTGTTGGTTCTGCAAAACTTGGCTTGTCCCTCGACCATCCAACAAAACCGCCACGTGCAAGATAATGTATCATCCTCCCAAAGTGTATATCTTCAAGTTCATACTCCCCTATTTTCAATGAGTCCCTATCTTCTCCTATTTTTACCGGAATAGCTCTCCTCTCAGTCATTAAATCAGCTCTTTCTTCTAATGAGATTTTGCCTTGGTTTTGTTTAAAAAATATATCGCTTAGTTCAGATAAAACAGATTTGTTTATATCCTCACTATTACTGAGCAATTCCCCAAATGATTCTATATATCTTTTTTCCATTTCCCAAAATTTATCTGTGTGATATCCTGAAATTTGTAATTCCTTTGTTTCTGGATTATTTGCTAAATATTGAGCTAAGTCACATAAATCTTTGACTTCAAAAGTATATTTACCAAGTCTAGTAAGCTTTGTAAAGATTGAATAAAACCCTGCTTCTATTTCTCCATGCGATTTTGTTTTTACTACTAATGTCATAAATAAAGAAGAAAAGGTTTGCTTTATAAATTTTATTCTTTAACCCCTTCATCAGAAACTTCTCATTTAAATTCTTTGAAGTTTATGAGACAGAAATTATTCTTTAATTTCTGTATACAAAACCTTTGTTTTCACAGGAAGCTTTGGCTTGACTTTGTGTAAAACATCTCTGGCAAAATTCACTGCTTTTTGATTTGCAACCGCAATTAAAAAAATCCTGCTGTTGGGTTTTACAATTGCTGCTTTTCCTGCAGATTTCCCAAAAGCTAATTGCATTCCGGTTTGCATCCTGTCAGCTCCTGCTCCAACCAGCATTTTATTTTCTCTCTGAACATGATGCGGGAAAGAAATAACCTTGAAAAAATATCTTCCTAAAAGTCCTTTATCCAGTTTTTTATTTATATACTGCCTGCAGGCTTCAAAAGCATTATGTCTTATTTGTCCTGTTTCCATTGAAACCAATGTTAACTGATAAGGAAGTTTTCCTTCATTGTAAAGAACATTATCCCCCATAGTAAATTTTACAATCTTTTGCTGCGGAACTGTTTTTATAAAAGACTTACTTTTCTTTTTACTAACCCTAGTGTAGGGAACTACTTTCTTTTTTGAATATGCAGATGCTTTTCTAAGTGCCATTTTATCTTTTCAACTGAATTTTTATCCTTTTATCTCAACTTCTGTTGTTAGAGCCTGTCCTGGCAATCCACGTTCAAAAATTGCTCTAACAAGTCCTTTATTTCCATGAACAGCAGAAATTTTTCCTTTGATTATTTTTTTATTCTTTCCAGGTGAAACCCAAGAAATTTCTTTTCCGACAAATCTCTCAGCTTCTTTTTTATTTGAAACTCCGTCTATTCCTATCAAAAAATGTCTTTCATGTATTGTATGCCTCCCTCTTCGGAACTGAATAACTTTTCCTTTCATGTTATTTATCAAGAAATTTAGTTTTTAAAAGTTTGGTGAGTTAATGATTAAGAAGATAAACCAAAAGTCTTTAAAAAGTAACAAAGTTCATTATAGACTTTATAGGAATAAAACATTGATGCATAGTAATTGGCTTCTAAATCTCTCCTGTTCTTAAATCTCCCTTCTTCTAATTTTTTTAAGGATAGAATAAAACTCCTCATACTGGTAGTATTTTTCTCCAGGTCACCAGGAAATAAAGTCTTTTCTCCAAGAGTGCTCAAAAGATCTTTTGCCTGAGAACCTACGTCTTTATAATCTCCCCTTTCAAAAGAATGCTCAGCAATTTTTCTATAAAAATCTATTGCATCTTTCATTTCATGGACTTCATCTCTAATCCACCTAATGTTCTTTCTTTCTGTTCCTTTAACCTTTCCCATTTATTTCTCCTTTACCTGTTCCTTTTTATTATTTAATAGTTCATGCCTTTGGTTGTATTCAATCAATTCATTAATCAAAATTGACGCATTTTTCCTTGCCTGCTCAATTCTGTGTGAAGTGGTTTTTCCTTTTTTGAATTCTGTCCGTGCAGCAACAATGTCATTCAAAATTCTTAAATCTTGAGGAGCTAATTTTCCTTTTTTGATTAACTCTTTTTCAAAATCTTCAATAATTTTTTCCTGGGATTTATTTCCGAACATTGTCTTTAATAATTTGAAAGTATCCTGATATATTTGCTCGATAGTTCTTTCCTGAGCTCTTTTCTCAATTTGTTCCTGCAATTCTTTAAGTCTTTTCAAATAATCTTCAGTATTTTCAATTAATTTATCTATTTCAGATCCCTTAATATCTTTAATTTTTTCATGTTCGTAATCCTTGTAAATTCCAACGATTTTTTCTAAGATGTTAATGTATTTCTTCTCCAGCATTTTTTCTTTTTCAACAAATATTTTTTTCATTTCACTCACAATTTGTTTTGGGGTTGGGGGGGGCAAACCATAAAGCATTAACAAAGCCTGACTTGGAGTCAAAATTCCCCAGTAAATATCATGAACAAGGATATCAAGCAATGCTCTTTTTGCTCTTGAAACTGTCTTGTCTCCCATTGACATAAACATATCAATTGCTTCTGGACTTGGCTTGAGCTTTCCCATCTTTAACAAGGCTTTCCAGGGAAGAAAGGTTCCCCTGTCATAAAGAGGCACACCATCTCTTATAAAAGTGAAAATAACAGGATGAGCATCTTTAACACTTTCCCAGAAGTCAGTAAGCAAATAAACCTGAACATTAAGAATACTTTCTTTTACTCCTGCAAGAGCAGAGGCTTCAGAAACGTACTGATAAATAATCCCCCTTAATCTTTCTTTTAATTCAAGTCTTGGCATTCTTTTTACATCTGTGTCATTAATAACGACAAAAACATCAATATCTGAAGTTGTTGCTGTATCTCCTCTTACCAGACTTCCTGCTATAACATAGCTAACAACATATTTTTCAAATTTTTGAAGAACCAGGGCTTTATGGATTTCTGCAACTCTCAATGCTTTTAAAAAACCCTTATCATGCAGGGGAAATGACATTCCTATTGCACTTACAAGTTCAAATTTACTATCCAGGCAACTTTCCCATATATCTATAGGGGTTTTAACCTGAATCCAGATTTTTTGTTTTAGAGAACTTATTTTTTCTACTATTTCTTTTTTTATCCTGGGTATTTCTTTAAATTTGTCCTCAGGAATAATAAGATAAATATGGGTGTGTTTTTCAGTTTCCTTCGGAACTTCCTCTTCCTCAATAAATATTTTAATGGACTTTGGAGGCAGAATACCAATAGCTTGGACATAAGGATATTTTTTAATAATAAATCCTTTTACTTTTTCTAACTCTTTCTTTACTTTTTCTATCTCCTTATGAACCGCTTCTGGACTTTCAGGAATTGCAGACTTCTTGCTGGAATATTTTGTTTCCATTTCAGGGATGTCTTGCTCGCTTCTTCTTTCTTTTCTCCCTTCCCGACTTTGTTCTTGTTTTTTTTCATCAGATACCATGCTGGAAAAAATCCAGTTATGCTTATAAAAGTTATGATTTACCGGTTTTTGGGATAAGGAGAATAGAAATCTTTTTTAACAAAGATTTCGTGAAAATGGCAGGGTCCTGTAGTCTAATGGTAGAACACCTCGTTTACACCGAGGAAGCGGAGGTCCGATTCCTCCCAGGACCATATTTTGAAAATGGAACCTTCACAGACTTACATTTTAATATCAATTGCTGTTTTATTGATAATCGCTGTTCTTTTATTTCTTATAAAGGGAAAAAGAAAGAATAAAAAAGAGAAAAGACCCACACTTACTCCTCTTGCAGGATTTGCTTTTGCCTTTATAATTACAGGAATTTTTTTTGGAGATAATAGGTTAATTGGCTATAGTTTAATTGGGATTGGAGTTCTGTTAGCAGTGATTGATATTGTTAAAAAATTAAAAAAAGAATGAGGTGGAAAAATGAGAATAAACTTCAAAAATAAAAGACGGAATTTTTCTTTAATCATAGCTTTGGTAATTCTAATACTATTTCCCCTAACAATTTTATATATTATTAATATTAGCGATGCTATTAATAGTTCTTTAAACAGTATTTTAGATATTTTGGGGTTTATTTATAAAAAATCTTAAAAATAATCTTTTATTTTACATCATTACATCATAGGCGCGGGTAGTATAGCGGTTAGTATATCTGATTGCCACTTAGCTTTTTAGAGGTGAGCAAGAATCAGGTGACCCGGGTTCGACCCCCGGCTCGCGCATATACTCCTATGTAATTTTATATTGATACATATAGAAATATTTCTAAAATGATCATCTGCTTTTTTAATGAAAAAGGGGAGCGGGATGATTATTTAGAGAAGAAAGTAAGTATTTCGCCCAAAATTGATTCAGGAATCTTGCTCAAAGTAATATGCCCAAAATCATAGATCCTAACCTTAACATTATTTCTCTTTCCAAATTCAGTTAAATCACTTTCTTTGATTTGATCGTCGTTCTTTCCAGTTACTATCAAGACATTAGAGGATTCTCTTATTTCATTATCTTCTAAATTCCAAACTTCATCTTTTATAAGTTTCTGCCATTCTTTTGAGTTGAAACGATAGTCTTTACTATATGCTGCCCTTATATAATTTTCAAGAGTTTCTATTCCATTAACCTCTTTAAAACTTATTACAGGGGATATAGCGCAAATTTTATCAACGACGTATTTGGTGGCAATATCAAAGGCAACTCCTCCGCCAAAGCTGGCCCCCAAAAGAAACACTTTCTTAGCTTTATATTTTTTATTTTCTATACTCTCGCCTTTTCTTAAGGTTTCAATAAATTCAATAATAGCTTCGCTTGGAGCCCTTTTTAAAAAGTTTCCTTTTGATTCCCATGTCCCTTCATATCTTGGAAAAAACACATCATAATTGTATTCCGCCAATTTCTGTATTAACTGGTTTTTACTTAGCGGATTACTGGGCAAACCATCCAATAGTATTATTGTTCCTTTTGAAGGTGCGCCTCTTGATAGTATGTAAGTAAAAAATAAATTCTTATATTGGGATGAGCGTATGGTTGTCATATTTGGGTATTATGTCTTATTTTTAAATATTGTTTATACAATAATCCTACAATTTTACCTAAAAGGTTAATATCCAAGCTTGGCTCAGATTGAAATTTCAGTATTAAGTTCTTTGTGTGAGTGTTTATCGTACCAGAGGATTTTAGTATGTTAGACATTATGCTGGAATAGTGATAATTATGCAGGTCATGAAACTGAATTTCTCCAGTTACTAACAGCAAGTCAGTCAAAATCCTGCCTAAATACTTTTCTATTTCGTTTTTGTTAGACCTTTTGTCATTAATTACATTTTTTTGTATTCTATAAAAGTATTCTTCTACTCTATATAACAGATCTAAATTAATTTTATTATTATCCAATTGATTTTCGTTTTCCTTGTAAAAATTATTCCCCAACAAAATATCTGCTGAAGATAAAACCTTGAAAAAATATGATCCATGACGACCTCTTTGGTAATTTTTAACTCCTTTCGAAATAATTTGGTCTCTATAATCTATAAAGACTTCAATTGGCAAACCTAATTTTTTAAAGCGGGATAATAATAAGTAATCATTATTCTGATATTTATCAAGCAATAGCAAAAAATCAAAATCTGCAGGAGGTGAGCCATCAAATCTCGTTTTTGGTCCATATTGCAATAGACAAATAATCCTTCTTTTTCCGAATAGAGAAGTAATTTTTTCTATTGCAATTTTGGTTATATCTTTGCGATCTATTGGGATTAATTTCAATTTTTTGCCTTCAGCTACTAACCAACTTCCAATACCCCCAAAAACATCTACTATTAATTCTGTGTTGTTTGTTGGTTTTAGAGCCAGAGAAAGTGCTTTATACATATTATCTTTTTTATCGGGGTAATACTCCGAAAATTTATCAAAGCATGTCTCTAAATCTCTTGTAAAACACCCTTCTCTTTCTGACACAATTTCTAAACCAGATCTAACAATACGCTTCATTATCCATACACACATTGCTTTTGTATTGTTTTTATTGTATAAACTCATTTTAATTTCATTTTTTGTTTTAGATATCTCGCCTTCAAGAAGCGAGAGGGAAACGGTTACATCTTTGCCCGGTCTGGGGTCTTTTATTTTATTTTTAATATCCTTACCACAGATACATATTGAATCCAGTTTTATTAAAACATTTTCCTTTACTGATAACATTTGATCTAGTGTGAAACATCCGAGATCAAACCGGGTTATAAAAGGATATTTTTTATTTAGCTTATCCATGTGTTTTTTTATCATTAGCCGATCGAAATCTGTTAAGGGTTTTAATGTTATTATGAAAAAATCTATATCGGAGAAATCTCTTACTCCTAAGCCAAAAACTAAAGAACCCCTTAAGTAGATGCTGTATATATTTTTATTGTTTAATTTCTTAAAAAAAGCCAGAACATCTTCGATAGGAGCTTTGTATTCCTTCTGGATGTTAACTCTGGAATCTGGCATGTAAAGGTATCCATCCTCACTTTGATATATACAGAATTTCTCACTTTTTATCATAGTAATTATTTTTGTGTGCTCCATAAATAGATTATATTACATAGATTACGTTTACAGAGAAGATTTAAAAAGTTTGTGTCGTGTCATCGGAAATGGAAAAATTCAGCAGAAAGCTAATAACCGCATCAGCATCTCAAAATCTTGACACAAAAAATGAAAGAGTTATACATCGGCTTATTCCAATGCTTGTGGCCGAAAATATAACGAGGGTATCAGAATACGAGTCTGGGGAGGCGCTACCAAGAGTGGATTTATGGAACTGTGTTGGGATGAGGATGGACAAAGCTTTTAAGAATCAAAGTGAGTATACATGTAGAAGAGATTTCTCGTCAGCACTTCTTGCAGATAAATACGTGATACTTGAAGAACTGGGAGTTCCACGCGAAGGAAGAGATGTAATTAGAGACGACGATGATTCTACAAAAGCCTGGTTTGAACATAAAATAAAACAACTTATGTCTTCAGGCACTATTTACATAGAACGAGTGGGAGTAAATATCTGTGATAGTTGTGGTTATCTACAATCTATAAATGGATCGCACATAGGTTCTTGTACATTATGTGACGGCAGATACTTCCATCAGGAAAAAAAAGAAGTACTAATAGTAGATATCCCAAAAGACAGAACCCCCCTACTAGAAGACCGTATTATCCACCCTAAAAACACTAAACATATTCACGACTTTTTTGATCAATTACCCCCTAAAATGATGATTTCAAAGGTAAGAGAGTATGGGTTACCTTTAGATTTAATTAACCTTCCAGGATATGTCTTGGATCCAAAGATAGGTGTTGCACTTATGCCAGAATTGGCAGCGGAAAAGAACAATTTATCTGAAATAACCCTAGTACAGGGTGCGGCAGTAGCGACTAATGCTCTGCCTTATACATCAATTATGACTGCCGGATTCCGTCATACATATGTGCTATTACCGAAAATACCATTCACAACACTTGAAGAAGCTAGGAACATTGGATTAAGTTTCATAGGTAGATATCTGCCATTTATCCTGATGACATACAATAGTGATATCACTCCAGCTCAGCTTAAAACAGCTCGAAAAGAATACTCCCGAATTATATGGAAGATTGACAATATACTTTCCGCGCTCCAATCAGAAAGCGGACAAATTGTTAATCTAAAGCCGGAAGACCACCAAATGCTTTCAGAAATTTTCAGAGATTTTAGAAAATATAATGTGCGTGATGGTCAGGAAAGGTTAGGGAAGTTTTTTAAATCTCAAGGCAGGAGATATGCTGAAAAATTAAGAGGTAAAGGATATTATTTGAATCCAACAGATGCAAGTACCCTAGAAGATATAATAAAATTGTTCTATAGATAGACGTGTGTAATTTTGTAGTGATAACATATAGAAATATTTATAAATACCTTATTTTTGATACCAGCAATATGGTTAAGGCAAAAAGATTAGGACTTGCAGGGCTTGTGCTTGGTGGAGTTACATCTTTGGTTACTCCTGCTTTGGCTTTTGCAAATGAACAGGTTGAACAAGCTGCACAAGTTGAGCAAGAAAATAGAGAGCCAGTGTTATTAGCTACTTTTGAATATGAAAGCCACAGACCAGAACCAGAATACAATGGAAAGATATTTACATACCATTTATGGAGTGATGGAAAAATTTCTCAGGCAGATTCAGACTTACATCCCGATTCTATAGTAGAACCAGAAATCAAATTTGCTTCAAGATGGTTTTGGGATATTGATGGTGATGAACAATATGGAGATGCGGAAATAAATGCTATTAAATCTGGGAAATTAATCTATATGCATCCTGAATTCAACAAAATAGCAAATGAAGAAATAAAAAGAGCATTTAGTAGAATAGAACAAAAAATAGAACCTCAAAAAATAGAGGTTCCAGAAGAAGAAAGAAGAGAAGAGTTAAGAAGACCTAAAAAAGCCAAAAATCTTTGGAGTCCTATTTTTGGAATAGATTACTCCCCTGATTTTGTAGCAGGTTCATTAGGGGTAAGATATGAACCAATTGATGATATAGGATTTGCTCTTGTGGCAAGGCAAGGATTTGGCCCTGACAAAGTTATCTCAGAAATTACAACACCTGCATCTCCTCAGGGAATCTATGGACATGGAAAGATTGAAGATTCAAATAGAAAATTTTCAGGAATTGGGGGGGAATTTCAGTTAGGTCCAATCATATTTGGAGGAGGAATAAATAATTACACATCAACCAGAAAGACAACTGAAGATTTATTAAGAAATGGGGAGGTAATAAAACCTAATTCTTATTCAACAGCAAATTCAGAATTTACAGGCTATATTTCTGCAGGATTAGAATTTAAATTAGGGAACAGACAAAATTTTGGATTGGGAGCAAATGCTTATCTTCCTGTAAATTCTAAACAAAAGCCCTCTGCTGGAATAAGAGTGAGTTATAGATTGAATAATAGAAAAAAATAAAATGAAAACTGCAAAAATATTATTCTTATTTATTTTTGGTATATTTCTTATTAGTAGCATAAGTGCTATTAATGTTTATGGAACATGGGTTCCATATTCTACAAACC
>CAZRCO010000007.1:0-23969 GCA_964598635.1 Candidatus Woesearchaeota archaeon
TTTGAACCTGAAGAAATATAAATTCCATTTGAAAAATTAGAAATATTTCCATTCACTATTGTAGTATTATTATAACCTGTGATATTAACACCATACCCAGTACCATCTCCGGTTATGGTGGTACCATTAAAATCAAGAGTAATATTATTTGCAGTAATGTTAAAGCAAGTTCCACTCACAGATATGCTCTGATTTAACATATAATATTTATTTGCAACATCTAATGTTGCACTTCCAGAAATCATATTGGTGTGATTAGCAAGAGGAAGATAATCTATATTAGAGCTCCCATCTTCTGCAAGATTGTAGGCATCATCACATATGTAATCCCCATCAGTGTCAATGCATATATCACTATAACCAGTGCTAGCATTATTTGTCCAGAAATTTCCTCCCATCAAATTTCTGCCAATTATGTTTGTTCCAGATGCCTTTGTAGTATTCCAGTTATTAATTTGTGCTGTACCTTCCAAGCAAACCCCGGAGAAACTTGTGTCCGAGGTGTTGAAAATATTATCATAAAAAGTATTGTTATTTCCCAACATTTCAATATGAATAACACATGCTTCAAAATGTCCTGTTTGAATTGTATTCTGTGTAAATGCAGAATTACTTGAAGCTTCCTGCAAATTTATTCCATCCCCATGAGAGCCAGAAGTTGTGATTGTATTTGAACTAATATTGTAATCACTCCCTGCTTCCAAAAAAATTCCAAAAGATTCACTGCCAGAGGTTGTGATTGTATTACTGTACAAAAGATTTGAACCTGGAGAACTAAAAAAAGCAATTCCAAACCCCATATTCCCTAAAGTTGCAATTGTATTTGCTGTCAGATTTATGCCGAATGAACCGTCATCAATCATTATTGCTGTAGCATTGGTATTTGAAGTTGTGATTGTATTAATATTGATAAGAGCACCAGACGAATAATCAAACACCGTAATACCAAAACCAAACACACCGCTGGTAGTAATATTATTATTTTCAATAATACTAGAATTATCTTCACTTAAAAGAATAGCTGAGGAGTTAGAAGAAAAGGTTGTAATGTTATTTTTTGATATATTCACGTTATAGGTCTGTTCTAAAATAATTCCATAAGTATTATCATATAATGAATTATTGAAAATAATGGAATTGTCTGTATTATTAGAATATAAAAGCCCGGTATCAAACCCTGTTATATTACAGTTCTTAATAGTTATGTTTGTTAAAGCTTGAAAACTCAAATAATCAAGCACCCCCACCCCCGAAGTATTGCTTGAACCAGTCCCGTTTATAAAATATGAATAATCAACACAATCTAAAACAACATTACTTGCATTAATCATCAAACAAGAATCTCCGTCGCCAGCCTGAAGTGATGTATTTAATTCATAAATCCCAGTTGAAGTAATGTTTGTACATTGTGAAACATTTTCCACCGCCGAGACAAAAGAAAAACTTATAAGTGAGATAAAGAATAATACAAATAGGAGTATACTTTTTCCACCTCTCATTTTATAAAAAAATAAACAAAACAATCTTTATAAATGTTTTTTGATTAGATAATTTTATATTTTATCTAATATCTACTAATAAATAAGCCCTTATAGTTTAGTGGATAGAATATTTCGTTGCGGACGAAAAGACCGGGGTTCAATTCCTCGTGAGGGCATTACCATTTATTTCATATCATCTCTTATACCTGAATTTGTCAGATAAAATATAGTTTCATTCTCAGGTAAATTTGGGCTGTCAATTAGCTTAGCAACACGGGAATCTTTCTTGCCTCTTCTTAAATAAATTCTATAAGTTGAAGCATGCCCGACAATATTTCCTCCAATAGCTGTTGTAGGGTCTCCAAACATTTGAGCAGGATTAGTCATTACCTGATTTGTAACATAGACTGCTAAATTATGCTGTTCAGCAAGTCTCATTAAATTATGTAAATACCTGTTCAACTTCTGTTGCCTATCAGCCAATTGTCCTCTTCCTGCAAATTCTGCCCTGAAATGAGCTGTTAAACTGTCTACAATTAAAAGTTTAATTGGCTCTCCTCCTTTAACCATATCTGAGATTTTTTCCAGCAATAAAATTTGGTGATCAGAATTAAAAGCCCTTGCGACAAAAATATTTTTTAACACTTTTTCGGGATTTGCTCCCAAAGCTTCTGCAATTTGCCTAATTCTCAAAGGTCTGAAAGTTCCTTCTGTATCTATAAAGACACATTTCCCATTCGCTCCCCCATTTTCAACAGGTAACTGCACATTGACTGACAAAGTTAAACCGAGCTGGGTTTTGCCACTTCCGTATGCTCCAAAAGCTTCAGTTACAGCCCTGCTTTCAACTCCTCTTCCTCCTAAAAGATTATTAAGATTTTCACTTCCTGTTGTAATATGGCTAATATCATCTCTTCTCTTGGCATACTCAATCCCATCCATAAAGCCTAAATTCAACATATTTCTTGCTGCTTGTATTGCCTTCCTAGCTACAGCCTGACTAACTCCTGCGGTATCTGCAAGCTCTGCTGGAGACATAACAGCCAAAGACATTAAATCATAAATCCCCGCACCTTCTAACTTAGAAGCAACAGCAGGGCCAATTCCAGGCAAATCTGTTAATTGGGGCTCTTTAGATTCTTTAATGGGTTTAATTTCTTTAACTTTATCAGCCTCTTCATCCTTTTTTGAAGCCATAAAAAGAATTAATACAGCAGGTTTATAAGCATTTATACGTTAAGGTACAATAATTATAAATCTTCAAATTTATTACCATTTTTCTCCAAGTCTTCTCTGTTTTTTCCTTTGGATAAATCCTCAGGAATTCTATATTCTTTCCATATCACTTTATTATTTTCAATAGCCTTTTTTATCTGCCTTTCAACAGAATTTAACTTAGAATTTCCACTTTTCACTTCAACAAAGACTATTTCTTTAACATCTTTATTATCAAGTCCTTTAAATACTAAAAAATCTATCGGTTTTCCCATAAATCTGCATTCTGTTGGAAGAAATTTAAAATCCGGTAAGTAAGGCGCTAATTGCTCTGTAAATTGTCCTGTCAAAATTGCCCTTGATTTTAATATTGCATCTTTTCTATGGTTTGGAAGTTCTGTTTCCCAAAACCTATCTCTCCTAAATGTTCCTGTCCTATAACCAATAATATAAGCAATTACAATAAGTACTAATAAAAACAAAATTATTAAGATTAAAACAATTGTAATATCCATTTTATTTTTCTATTTCTTCAATTAATTTATCAATGTCTATTTCTTTAACTTCCTCAACCACAAACTCTAGATTATTAAAAAAACTATTATTTCTAACATTTCCAAAAAAGAACATTTCCTCCCCCAAAAACTCCTGCTTCTGCTCAGCAAATTTCTCTAGATTTTCAATTTCTGTAAATTCTAAATTCTTAGAAGATTCGTCAGATAAAACTGCACGGATACTTTCAGTTCCATCATCAATAACAATATTCATCAGAAATCTTTTTTTAGGGGTAACTTTTCCATGTTCTTGGCAAAAATATCCTCCCCCTTCCAAAATCACTTTTTTTCTGCATTCTGGACAAACTTCAAAAAACCGTGGTTCAAAAATCTGAACAATAAAGGCACGCGTTTGAACATTGTCAGAAATCTTAAAATCAGCTATCTTTTTTTCATTAAAAACTCTGTCTTCCTTCACATTTTCCAATATTTCATTACTCAATTTTAATTCTGAAAAACTTCCTAAGTGAACTTCATTCCCCCTGACACTTCCGTTTACAATCTCCACAACACTTCTTTCTACAATTTTCTTCTTTTCAAGAAGCTCTATATGATTAATGTCCCACAAAACCACTTTTATATTGGAAGTTTCATCTGCTATTATAAAATTAGCCACTTTTAATTCCCTTCCGTTCCTTGTAAAAGTTCTTACTGGAAATAAACGGATAATTTTCCCGACAAGATTAACATTTCTCATTCCAGGCAATAATTCATCAATTCTTAATTTTTCTTTTTCAAAACTTATTCCTAACTCTGCTGCAATAACCTGCGCAGCACCTTCTTTGCTAATTAAACCAGAGAGCTTTGTCCTTTTAGCCTCCACTCTTTTTTCTATCTCTTCCTTTTCAAGCCCGGATGACTTTGCAATTTTATCCAAAATTCTCTCATAATTCCCCATTAGAACAAAAAATATGAAACATTTTTAAGTATTATTGTTCAAATGCATCAGAAAAACATTTATAAAAGAATTCCTATAAAATGAATAATGGGAATTGTAGCAGTTAAAATAAAAATTATGCCCTCTTCTCCAGAAGTTAATTTAAAAGAAATAGAAGAAGAGACAAAAAAATTGATACAGCAAAAAGGAGGGAAAAATCCCAAAACTAAAGAAGAATCTGTGGCTTTTGGATTAAATGCAATAATAGTTCTCTTTGCATGGCCTGAAGAAAAAGAAATCGAAAGTTTAGAAGCATCATTAAAATCTATAAAAAATGTAAGCTCTGTCCAAGTCATTGATATGAGGAGGGCTATTGGGTAAGATGTTATCTCCAGAACAAGTTAGGCAAATTAAAAGCCAAATTCTTAAGCAAATTGAGAATTTTCCTCCGGAAAAAAGAGAAATTGCTAGACAGCAAATTGACTCTATGAACTCTGAACAATTAGAGGAATTTCTGGAAAAAAATAAACTAATAAAAACAAAATCCTCCCAAAGCCTTCAAGAATGTATTTTTTGTTCAATAATTCAAGGAGATGTTCCTTCTTATAAAATAGAAGAAAATAAAAATGCGATTGCGGTTTTGGAAATTAATCCAATTTCTAAAGGGCATATCTTAATAATTCCAAAAAAACATATAGAATTTAAAGAAAAAATTCCTAAAGGATTAAGTTCGTTTGCCCAGAAAATTTCCAGAAAGATAAAATCCAGGCTTAAACCAAAACCTAAAGAAATTAAGATTTATCCTTCAAGTTTATTCGGGCATAATATAATAAATATTCTCCCTATATATGAAAAAGAAACCGTTGATTCAGAAAGACAGCATGCAACTCAAGAGCAACTTAAGGAAATTCAAGAAATGCTTTTGAAGAAAAAAATTGTTTCAAAAAAAATAAAACGCCAAAAAGTGGAAAAGATAAAACCTGAGGATAAACATACCGGGATTTGGTTGCCACAAAGAATCCCTTAAAAATCCCTTAAAAATTAAACAAAAGAGAAAGCAATTCAAATTTATAAAAATAAACATATAATACAGCCAAAAAACTAACAAGAAATACGGGAGTAAAGGGCACACCTTGCCTTATTAAAATCATTTTATATTTCTTTTTTATATCCCTAATATCTTCTTTATTTAAACCATCCCAATTTGCCTTAATAATTCTTTTTCCAATTTTCAAGTCTTTATATAACCAATCTCCTTCCTGCAATTCTTTGGATTTTACCTTTTTTATCATGCATGACTCATCAACAGCTTTGGCATAAACAAAAAGTAAGGGAAAAATAAAGATTATAATTCCCATTATAAAAAATAAAATATTCTTAAAACCTGAAACCATAAAAAATAAACCTATGATAGATATTGAATAAATTATCCCCCTGCTTTTGTTCAATATCTTCAAAAACTCTTTTTTAAAAGCCTTAAAATTTTTTAATCCAAAAACCAGGCTGATTATTAATCCATATATAGACCCCAAAAATAAAAATAAAAACAGAAAAATAACAAATATTTTAATATTAGTAAAAAGGCTTTCAGAAAAACCTAATATAGGCCCTAAAGCAATCATTAGTTTAGCATCTCCTCCTGCAAACATTTTTCCATAATAGAGTACATTCCCCAGAACAAAAAAGATTGCTAGACCAATAAGCCCCTGATAAAAGAAATTACCTTGAAAACCTGCAGAAGTTCCAGAAAATAAAGAATAAAAAAACCTGAAACCCAAAGCAAAAATTACTAAGGAGAAATTCAACCAGTTTGCAATTTCCTTCTTTTTCAAATCCTGGACTGTAGCAAAAATAATCCAGATTAATGCAAGAACTATTAAAAAAATCATCTCTATCATAAAAAAGAACAATTAAAGATAATTTAAAATTATTTTGTTTTATCTTTTTTCTTTTTATTTCCAACTTTCTGGCTTCTTTGCCTTCCGCCTTTCTTGTAAGGATGTTTTTTTCTTTCCTTTTTCTTATCTTTCTTCTTCCTTCTTTCAGAACCCAAGATATAATCCATCACATCATCAGAAAAAAATAGTTTAAATAAATTATCCTATAAAAACAAAATTTACGTTAAAATTCAAGAAATTAACAATTATAACTTTCTAACTTATTGTCAATCAAAGCCTGAACTGTCTTTCCTTCATTCCCTTCATCCTCACATGTTCCAGACAAGTCATCTAAGGTAGCTGCTGTAACAAACACAACATTATCACAAGAAACTGCAGCACATCCATTTATTCCATATTGCGTTCTTTGTTTTGATAAATAATTGCATGTAACATCTTTTAACTTTTCTTCATCTGATTTCAAATCTCTTTTTCTCATACAAAAATCATAAACGCTTTGCGTAGAACATGCTGTTTCACATTGAGTAATTATTGTGTCAACATTATTTGTAGATATCCATGGAGCAATATTCCCCCATCCAACTGTAAAGCCCACAATAAGAACAACCAATATAACAATTCCAAGAACAATTAATATAATTGCATTAGTGCTTAGCCCCTGACCTCTTTTATTCTGCATGTTTATTTGACGAATATTTTATTTATAAAACTTTCTTTCTAATTTTCTAATCCAAGTTTTTTGTATACATAATTGAGATTATTTTATTACTTCTGTTAACAACCAATTGATTTCCAACCAAAGTCAAATTATCTCTCTCAGGAAGCACAGTGTTTATTATATGCTGATTAACCATTTCCACTGCCTCTTCATTTCCAAATCCTAAATTCCTGAAAAAATAAAATTTCTCAACATCAGCATGTATTCTCTCAAAAACTTCAATTTGCAAAAAAGCATCCTGTTTAAAATCCCTCGAAATTATGAAACTTACAACTGCCAAAGTGCACACTGCCAAAACCCCTAAAACCAAAAGGGTAACAGGAATGTCTGCTCTTTTATTTCTTAAGATTCTTGACCACATTTTGTTGGATAACTTAAAAATACACCAAGGTATTCATTTTTATCTTTATGTAAATAAATTCTTTCTTCTGTTGTAGCTGAAGAAACAGAACCAGGATAATATTTTTCTTCAACATTTTGGCGAAGAAGTGTGGGTTGTAATCCTCTTAAATCCACATCAATAGCAGAATAATCTTCCTTGTAAAGTTCTTTGAAAATCTTCACACTTAAAGGAGCATTAAACTCATTCAAATCCCCTTCACTTATTATTTGTTCAAAAACTCTTACTTCAGAATCATTTTCTGTTAATAAAAACCCTGACAAAGATTTGGCTACCAATAAATCTCTAGGGCATGAAAAATAAAATCTTTTATCTTTTCTGACAAGCCCAACAACAAAAATTGAAAAAATTACAATTAAGATTATAATAACTGTTGCAACTATCCAAGTTATTGTCTCTCCTATCTGGGCTCTTTTTCCTAATATCCTTCTTTTAAGCTTCATTTTTTTCTTTTTTTCCTACAATTGCAGAAATTTGGACTGTGTATTGTTTACCTGTTTTGTCCAAAACATAAAAACTTCTTGCCAAACCAGGGCTTACATAAACCCCCCCTTTTGCTTTTTGTTTTACCTGTTCTATAAATTCTGTCCAAGGAAATGCTGGACCGGGGTCAACTTTCCTACCAGGATCAACCTCATCATGTCCTATAATATGTTCTCTATCAACAGGAATATTATATCTTAAAACTATTCCTGCAACCAAATCCGACAAAGCATTTACCTGTTCATCAGGATATTTTTCCCAAATCTGTCCCTGAATTTCAATTCCATTTCCTATATCTTGGCATATTTGTTTGCAAGTTTCATCATTTCCAAAATTACATAATCTTTTATTGGTTTCATCTCCACACATATCCCCTAAATTAACAAGTTCTATCCCCATAGATCTTTCATTCACTCCTCTTACACAACAATTATCAGGACTCTCAGAACAATCTGGTCTTCCTATACCACAACCAGCATGGTCTGCTTTTTCATTCTCATCTTTTTCCCCTTTAACCACCCTGCCATCTTTATCAACAAGGTAATGTATACTTTTACTCTCTATACTACGAAATTCTTGTTCAGCACTTCTCAGAGTTGGACTTTCTGTATAATGAATCACAATTCTATCAACTTCTCTTTTCTTTTCCAAGTTTTTCAAATCTTCAGCAATTTTCAGATTTACATTTCCCTTTGTAATATTAAACAATTCATTTCCAAAACCATCGGGCATATTGGCATCAAATTCATAAAAGCCAACAGAAACGTAATATTGCTCCTGCTCTTTCCAACCATAAACGTCTTCTACATTAAAATTTAAATTACATTCTTTCAAAAAATTCTCTTTAAAATTTTCATTCCCTAAAATCCCTTCTTTCAAATATCCCCCTTCAGACAAACAATCTGCAATTTGATTTGTTAAAATTCTCTCTTCCACTACTCTTGCATTATAAGGAGCGCCATAAAAAAGATAAGCCATATAAGCAACAGCTCCTGCTACAATAAATAAGATTACAAACCAATATACTGAAATTATCTTATCACCTTTTTTATTCATCTTATTTAATTTTCCTTTGCTCATTTTTCATTTACTGTAATAATGTACTCTTTATTACTTGTAGTATCAAGATATGCACTTGCATCAACATCATTGAAAAAAGAATAACTATAGCTTCCTTTTTCCCTAAGTTTAACTGTCACAATATTCTCCTTAATATTCACTATCTCACCAATTTTTTCCTCTGCCCATTCCTTCTTTGCCTTTTTAACAGCATCTTCCATATTAAGGTGAATTTCCATTTCGGGTTTAGCTGAATCAATAATTAATGCTATTTGCTTGGCATATTTTTCTTCCAAAACTACAGCACCTCCTGTTCTTGTAAATAAGAACACAATTAAAATTGCCAAGAAAATCAGGTTTAAAACAATAAAGATTACATTTTCAACTAAAATTGTTCCCCTCTTACCTCTCTTTTGCATAAATAAAAAAGATAAAAGAGATTAATAAAATTATTGATATTAAGCCTTTGTCACAAAGTCTTCACATTCTGGTTCAATAACCCTGTTTGTTTCAAAAAAGTAGGGAGGAATATATTTAATTTCCTCTCCTATCCACAACCTCAGAATCCGGCCTGCAATGCTTCTCTTTGTTTCTCCTGTTCTAATCATATACCTGTCTTTTAATGAAATTGTTCTTGTTTGGTAATCTTTCTTTATAACCTTATCTTTGTCTAATAAATTTTCAATAGTATAAACATCAAAAAAGTAATGGATGTAAGTCTCATCCCTGTCTTCAATTTGATTAGTCAAATTATTCAGGAATTCTTCATAGGTTATTCCTTCTTCCTGTGCCTCCTGGATTTTATCATCAAATTTAACAATTGAACAAATTGCACATGCAGTTTCCTTTTCGAAAGCTTTGATGTCAATATAATCTAACTTCCCTTCACCAAACATCCACCAACAGTCAGCCATTTCATCTGCCATAGCTTTTATAATCTCTTCTTTGTTTTCAGGATCAACCTTAACTGTTTCTGTTGGATTAATACCTTCACATTTCCCTCCTCCGGAAATACATAAATAATTAGTTTTACAGTCCAATTCTCCTACAATACTTGCAGATTTTGATTTCAAAACAACAGAATTATGGCAAATCTCTTTATCACTAGTTGTCCCCAAATTTAATCTAAACAATAAAAAGAGAATGATTACAAAGCTGACTATCAAAATAATAATTATTACTAATTGTTGTGTTGTTATTTCTCCTCTTTTTCCTATTCTCTTTTTATTCATTTTCTAAATTTACATAATGCCAAATCTTCTTAACAAAAGATACAAACCAACCAAAGCTAAGCCAAAAAATACAATCCAGATTATATATTTTATTAAATTATCAAAATTCATTTTCCTTTCTGAGTTATCAATTTATCATCATAATTAATCTCTAGAATTACGGGGGGTTTTTCTATTTTAATTTTGTTTTCTTCTCCTTCTACAATAAAGTCACTTTCTAAACAAATTGAATCATCACAACTTTCTGCAAATCCTCTTTCGCCTTGGAAAAATTCTCCAATACTTCTGCTATCACAAATACAAATACAACTCTCCCAACCAATGTTAGAACAAGAATTTGGGATAATATCACTATAAGGCCAGGATATCAACCACCATCCTTTAGGATTATAAATTTCCACTTCTCCAATTTCCCCTTCTTTTATAGAATCTACTTGCTCAATCAAATGATTCAATGAGGCCTCTGCAGTTTCCAAATCTTTTGATTTTCTTCCAGCATAGTACAATGAAACTAAAAGATAAACCAAAAAAAAGATAGCAATAACAGCTAGGACTATTTTCAAAGTTTCCTCTCCTAACAAAAAGCCATTCTTATTCATCTTATCAAAATAAGGAAAATCTTTGAAGCATTTTCCTCCCCTCCCCCAAGATTTTTTATAAAATCAATAAAATTATTTTTAAAAAATAAATATATCCCAATCACAACAGCAACAACTAAAAAAACTCCAAGAATTATTTTTATCAGCTGATTTATTGTCAGTTCTGCCATTTACATTACCCCCCTGTAAATAAACTCTTGAGTTTATCTATTAATGAAAATCCTTTTTCTTTCAATAAAAAAATTGCAATCATAACAATCGCAAGTACTGCAAGAGCAATTAACAGCCAAGGAAGATATTCTGATATAGCCCCTTTCTTCATAATATACAAAAAGAATTTGTATTAATAAATCTTTGGAGAAAAATTAAATTAACTGCTTATAATTCAGAAATAGTTCTAAAAATTCTCCAGATTATTCCTTTAATAATAAATCCGGTTATACCCACTAAGGGGATTGAAGAAAGTTTCAAAAGTGTTGACTTTGTAATCTCTTTTTCCTTTTCAAAAGACTTCATGTTGACTCCCTAATATCTAAAATATTTGGAAATTTATAAAATTTACGCTGCTGTTATATTAAGTTCGTCAATACAACAGATGTTAGTATAAACAAAGAAATTGTTGCTAAAAATCCCACGATAAAGAAGAGAACAATTCCTCTTTTTAAATTTCTACCTGTTTTATTTATCTTCTCAAGTTTATCTTCTCCAGAGTCTATTGTAACTAATGTTCCCGTCAAAATAAAAATAATTTGAATTAAATATATACCTATTGCAATTTGTAAAAAATAAGGCGGAATCATTTTCTCCAAATTAAATATGTTTAAAATATTACTTAAATTGCCAATTCCCGCAGCTTCAATACCACCCAGACTTGCAAGATTTAATCTGTTTAAAATACTAGTTATCATAACAGCCAAACCAACAACAACCCCGGAAAGTAAAGGTGCAAGGAAAGTCATATTGCTTCTCATATCAGAAATAATTTCTGCAAGCATATCTCTTAACCTGCTGTTAATTTTTTGAATATTCTTTACATATTCTGAAATACTCATAAGGCTAACTGCTGCTATCTGTAATCCTTTTTTGGAAGATTCCACAAGAATTCTCATACTTGTTGCAATTAATTCAGAAGGATAATAAATAATTGCTCCTCTTCGAGAATCAAATATAGCGTTTTCAACACTCATGCCCCCACGACTAATGTTATAATTTACTCTCCTGAAAAAATCCTCGGTCATTAACCCTCTGCTGGATTCTGCAACTCTCGCGAAAACAAGTTCAGGAGGCACACCATTTCCTATCCTATTTCCCAACTGGAATAAAGAATTGTTAAATTCCATTTCCAGCCTTCTCGTTCTCTCCCTTTCTTTGATTAAATTTTGTGTCTTGTTTCTGTAAGATATAAAGAAAAACATAGCCAAACCTAAAGGAATAAACATGCTTAATATCAGGGCACCAACCCCAAATGGGCCTGCAAAACCAGTTCCGGTCTCAATAAAGCCAAAAACTTGTTCATTCCCAAAAAATCCCAAACCAATCTCTGCAAAAGTGTAATCTTTCTGCAATCCTAAAAATTCAGGGATAGGGGTAAACTGAAAAATCAAAGGCAGTAAACCAAGAATGAAAAAAGGTAAGCAGATTAAAAATGCATTAAAATAATGCTTGTTACTTTTGTATTCTGGATACAAAGGATTTCTTTCCAGTAGAGAAGTCTCTCCATATCCCCCTGGTCTTAATATTAAAGCTTTATCAGTAAGATAAAAAACAGAAAAAGGAATAATCAAATTGAAAAGAATAAAAACATGAATCCAGTTTAACAATCCTCCAAGCATTGCAGAAGCCAATGGAAGTAGTGCCAGTCCCAAGGTTGGCAAAACAACCCCCAACATATAAATATTAGTCAAAGGGCTTCTTACTTCGTGAGTAAACCTAAGCATTTTATCATATACTCCATCAAGAATGACTTGTAAAGACTTTTCCAGACTGGCGATTCTTCTCGTATTATCTGGCTCAAACAAACTTCCTTCAATTAAATGAAAACTTTCTATAAATTCCGAAGCATAATCTCTCCACGATTCAAGATAGCTATCAAGGCTTTCTTTAATAGTGGAAAATCTTCCAATTTCGACATCATAAAAAACCTTCCTAAAATCCAAAGAAAGAGGATATTGTAAATGCTCAGAAGCAAAAGAAATTGCTCTTTCTAAATTAGGAGTATGCCTCATATAAACAACAATATACAATATTGCTGGAACCATTTGTGAAGAAGCTTTCAAACGCCATCGGTTTGCAAGCCGGGTAGGATATCCGTTAACAAAGTAAAAAACAAATACTGACGAAATAATAATTAAAACAAAAAATAGAAAAGGAAATGCAGTTATACTTCCTCTAATCAAAGTTATTGAAACAGATATTAATAACCCTAAGAAGAACAAACTCAAAAATGCCATCACACTTAATGTCATAGCTTGCCAGGGCTCAATATCAAGATGTGCAGTATCTAATTGTTTCTTAATTTTTTCTTCATCTTTTTTAGAAATTTTTAATTTAATCACATTTCCAAGAGTTTGGCACCATCTTTCATACTTAGTTAATTCTGGAGCCATTTCTTGTTTAAATTTCGTGTATTCAGAACTATAACCTCCGCCTTTACTACTGGTCTTAATCTGACTTTCTATCTTGCTTCCATATTTTCTTAATATTTCATTAATATCCGGTTTTCTATACGGTGGCATTTAACATACCTCTTTTTATCAAAAACTTCCTATGTTTGTTTGGAAGTTTTTGGGACAGAAAACAAAGATAGATGTTACTTTTTGTTTTCTGTATAAAAAAATAAACAGAACATAGTTAATAAATTTTAAGGAAAAATGAAAATTTATTCTTTCTTTAATCTCTCAGACTTTTATCCTCTCTTAATAATTTTATTTTTGATTCTGAAATAAAGAAAAACAAATACCAAAGAGATAATAAATAAAAATACTCCAATTAATCTTGAATTATTTTCTGTTAATCCCCCTATAACATGCCCTGTCAAACTAAATATAGAAAAGGAAAGAGCTCCAACCAAACCTATTAATGATAAAACTGAAAAATACCATTCAAGTCCTCTTCTTGGCATAAGAGATAAGTCCCGGATTTTATCCCTAATTCTTCCTTCTATTTCCTTTGAGCGAGCATGCTCTTTAGCTAATTTGTAATCATCAATTGCCCTTTCAACTGCTCTTCTATCTTTTATCTTAGCCCAAACATCTCCGGCTTTTTCATACCACTTAGATACTTCTGCATATGTCGGGCCAGCTTTACTCCTAGCACTCCTTTTATCTTTATCTCTTGCTATTTCATCATATTTCTCTGCTCTACTTCTAAGATTTTCTTTAGCCATTCTATATTAAAAGTAAGGGAAAACCAATTTAAAAATTTTCCCTAAATTTTTCAAATTACATTAAATTTACAATCCCCATCAAATCTTCTTTTTCTTAATTTCTTGATTTAACCATTTTTGCCATTCTGGAAACACCCTATCTGATAAAGGTAATCCAACTTCTTGGCTTATTTCATCAGAAATTCTGTGAAAAGTATGATTTGCCAAAACACTAAAATTTGCTTCCAGAATTCTTTCATTACCTGTTTTTGTCGCAGCATCAACAATTTCCTGTTTTATTTTAGCCCTTAATAATATGTTATCATAAATAGCATCCCAATTTCCTGCCCATCCTTTTACATTGGATGCAACTTCCTTAATAACTTCACTGTCCCCGTTAATTAAATCATCACTTGGCTTTAATTCATCATTTTCAACATTGTAATTTAACAAATCAATGAATCCTTTTTCATCCAAAGGATCCTTATTCCAGTGTTTTCTGACTTCTGAGACTTGCAGGACTCTTTTCCATGAATGTAACCCATCAGGAGATTTAATTGGATTACAAACAACAATAACATCTGTTGCCTTAAAACTTGTAGTAGGAACTCCTAAATCATTCACAACCCTGTCAAATACTGCATAAGGGCTTGCACCATGTATTGTTCCTGCAACAACATTTGCTAGTGCTCCAACCCTCATAGCTTCATATAATGCCTTAGCTTCAACGCTTCTAACTTCTCCTATAATTAAACAACTGTCTCCCAATCTCAAACTTGTCCTGATCCCATCATCTGCAGAAACTTCCGTTGTTGTTCTAAGTAAAGCAGATCTAACTTTCATTCTTAATACATCATAATTTAATTTTCTCAAAGAGTCCAAAGGAAGCTCCAAAGAATCCTCTATAACAATAACCCTAAGTTTCGGAAGGATTTCAAGCATTAAACTTCCCAGTAATGAAGTTTTACCAGAGCTTCTTGTTCCTGCAACAAGCAAGGTTCTTGAACCATCAACTAAAAAACTTAATAAACCAGCAGTAAAAGAATTTATCATTCTGTTTTTAATGAATAAAGGCAAAGTCCATGGCTCTTCTCTGTGACGCCTGATCGCATAAGCCAACCCATTTGGAGACAAAGGCTGTTGAATTATTGCAATTCTTGCTCTTATATTTCCTATTTCTAGCTGAGTATCTAGGATTGGATTTGCTTCATCCAATGGACGACCAGAAATCATTCTAAATTTGGCAGCCCAGGAATCAATATCCTCTTGGCTAGGAAGGATGTTTGTGTAACATTCATCATAATCCTGGTGCCTCAAAAAAATATTTGTTAAAGGAATAGGGGCATTTAAAACAATGTCCTGGATTTTTTTATCCTGCAATAAAACCTCTATCAAACCAAAACCTATTGTATGCCTTACTAAAATTGTAGCTAATTTATTCAAATCAGAATATCCTAAACCTATTCCTTTAGTCTGTGCTAAATCTTGTAATAAATCTTTTGAAATATTAAAAAAAACCTGCCTTGTCCTTTCAGTATCTGTAAACTCTTCTGCCCTTGGTTGATGTTCAATCAAAACATTTCTGGCTAAATTTAAAAGCATATTATAATCTTCTCCTAAAATGTTTTCGGGGGGAACTAAATGATATATCATTTTTGATTCGTCCTTCTTTTTCAAGATAGTAACAACAGACTCTTCATAATCCTCTCCTATTCTGTACTGATCAATTATCTCAGCATCATCTGGTAGATCAGAAACAAGTCTTGTGAAAGTAAAATTAGGGATTATATCTACCTTGAAAAGTCTCTGATAAATTTCTCTGTCTCCTTTTTTATAATCCCCAAGATAAGGGAAAGCTGACTGAATTAATTTTGTCTTTTCAAGTAAACCTGAAATTCTCTCAAGAAAATGGATATAATTTGTTTGGTCTGCCTTGTAAATTGATTCAACTTTTTCCAAAAAAATTTTTGATTCTATAATAAGTCTTCTCAGTTCATTATAGGCTGCAATAGGGTCCTTTTTTAATAAAAATAAAAAAGCAAAAATATCATTATATCTCTGTGGGAAAACTCTTATATTATTTGTTATGAGTTTGTTTCTGGATAAGATTCTTTCCTGTCTGACTAAATAAATATATAGTTGTGCAATCTCAAGCAAAAAAGAGGTTTCATTAAAATCATAATTATAATTTTTCTGCTGAACAAAAACAGTCCTGGAAACATTTGGATTTTGCATCAGAGCATCTAAAGTTCTTTCCATCGTTTCTGGAGAATCAGCCAGACTTGGGACATAAGGAGCACCAAGATAATTAATATAAAGGACATCCTCTCCTCCTTCTCTTCTGACTTCATGTGAATATAAAGGCGTTCCCTCTTTAAATTGCATAAAGAAAAAAAGAACAGGGAGTTTAAAATATTTTGTATAATTATTCCTTTCTGGATTCCTTTCAATCTTTTATTAACGTTTTTTAGATAAATACCTAAACATGAAATAAAGAATAACAATTATTCCTGCACTTAATATACTAATTATAATGTACAATGCTATTGAGCCGGGAGTAGTAGAGAAAATTCCCTCTCTTTCACCTCCAATACAATTAGCATTTTCACAACCTTCTTTACAGACTTTTGTAATAACCCAGGTGTAATTTCCCAAACACAACTGGACATTATTATCAAAGCATCTTAAAGCTCCGGGTTCACATTGTTGTGTTCCAATAAAGATTACAAAAGTTGAAAACTCTGGAGAGCTGGCAGAAAAGTAATAATATTCCGAATCCTCACTTGTTAAATTTGTATTTAATGCATCCCATCTATCTGCTGTATCTGGTTTTCTGTAGAGTATTACAGTATTATAATCTAAGTTATTATCCTGAACCCATATTTTATTTATCTTAAAATTAATTGTCACATTTGCTATATTTGTGCTGTTTATGTTGGTTGCATTTATTTCAAAACCTTGATATGAACTTTCAGGAGGAGTTCCAATTGCAAAGTCTTCATTGCTTATTAGATTAGCAATTTCTTCAATAATACCAATTATTATTGATGCACTGCTAACTGATTTATTTGCCGTAAATGATATCTTGATTATATCTAACCCGGGAATATTTATATTCACTTCCACAGATTGATTTGGGTTGATATTTATGAAAGTATGTTTTTCTGTTGTTTTATTTTTGGGCAATCCTCCTGGAGAAGTTCCAATAGTACATGACTGGGATTCCGTAGGTTTATTTACTATGGTCCCACAATTATTAGAATCAGTGCATGTTCTTGTCTGTGTTCCTCCTGCACATGCACTCCACGTCGTACATGTCCAATTTTCTGTACACCCTCTTTCAAGAGTAACAAAAACCAAAGGCAAATAGTCGTAACTCTGCTCTTCACTATCAACATTATATGCAGAATCACAAATCTTGTCTTCATCTGAATCTGTGCAAGTCTCCGAAAAACCAGTTCCGGGATTGCTGTAGTTGTCCCAATAATTTCCTCCTATCCAAGGGCCTCCAACAATATTTGTTCCTGCTGTTTTAGTTGTGTTAAAATAATTTGTTAATGTTGCAGAACTATAATAATTAACTGTATTGTTGAAAATGTTGTTGTAGATTTTGTTGTCATCCGGGGAACCTCCGCTCTGAAGATATATACCTATGCTATTGTTCTCTATCTTTGAATCATTTATTATATTATAATCCCCATCCTGTTCAAAGAAAATACCATATTGAGAATTGGTGATTATAATATTCGTTAGGGTATTGTTGAAGCTGGAATAAAAGCTGATGCCATAACCATTGTAGTTGGATGTGACGCCGGTTAGTGTGTTGTTACCCGATTCTCCGAGATAGATTCCATAATCACTATTATTATTGGTTGTGATATTAATGAGGGTGTTATTATAAAAGTCTGGAGAAATATAAAGACCCTGATAATTCTCAGACGAATCTATATTTGAAATTTTAGAGTTAGCCGTTATACATATGAAAACACCATTGTTATTCTTTGTGTCAGAGCCCCTGATTGTTACATTGTTTATGGTTAAATTATCTGCATTACAAAGAATAAGCTCTGAAAGTTCTTTGTTTTGGATTGTTGTTGAATAATTATAAAATTCTATTGCTCTCCCCCCAGAACCTGTTACATTAGTTAGGTTGTTAGAACAGTCAGAATCTAAGTTTGTATAAAAATAAATATCCTGCTGCGTATTTTCCATAACTTCTACGTTGGTTAGTATGTTATTGTCAGAATATGTTATGTAAATGCCATTATTGTTATTATTTGCTGTAATATTTGTCAGTGTAATATTTGAAATACTTGAATCAAGAAAGATGCCTTTTTGGGAATTATTACTGGCTGTCATATAATTAAAAGTATTGTTATTGGAATTGCTGGAAAGATAAATACCGTCTTTGTGATTTAGGTTTGTTGTTATGTTAGTGAAAATATTATTGTTGGAAGATGAGAAACTGATACCATATTGATTGATATTATTATTTGTTATAATATTGGTTAGTGTACTGTTGTCACCGGAGGAAAAAAAGATTCCGGATTCATAATTATTGCTGGATGTAATGTTTGTAAGAGTATTATTGGAGCTGGAATAAATGTTAATGCCTCTATCTCTATTGTCGTTGGTCGTAATGTTAGTTAGTATGTTATTATTAGATTTCCAAAGAAAGACACCTTCTGTGAACCCCGTTACATTGCAGTTTCTTATGGTATTATTATCTGATCCGTCAGTATCGGTGTAATTTAGATAAATGCCATAATCTATGTCTGCCCAATCACCCTGGATATAATTATTCTGACAGTCAAAAACTATATTATCTTTATAAAAAAAGTTTATACAACTTCCTGAAACCCCAGAAAGAGAGGTATTTAAATAGATAATATCCCCTGCACTTGCATTGTTAACGGCATCTGTACAATCTGAACAACTTGAACAATTATATTCATTTCCAACTTTGCTCCAATACCCTGTTATGGGGGTTGTAGTATTTAGGAAAATAAATTTTACCCCAATAGCTAAAACAATTAGAAATATTACAAAAAAAATTAAATTCATAAGTAAATGATTTTCTTTATATTTCAATCTAGAAATCACTCTCTTTTTATTCATGAATATCTAACAGAAAAGAGATATAAAAATATTGTTACAAACAGAACTTCTTTAAAAACAGTAACAAATTTAAACTAAATTAACCTAATTGTTACATTATGGATGAACAAGAATCTTATAATGGTTATGCCGGGCAAGGCGGATTAGATATAAACATGAAAATAAAAGATTTAGAGGAGAAACAAAGAATTCTGAAAGATCAGATTAGGTTAATAGGACAGAATTTAATTGATATGAAAGAAAAAAATAAGGAAAATATTTTAGAAATGAAAAAGAACATTGAGATTATCAATCAAAATGTTGAGAGGCTTGTTTCCTTCCTGGAAATGGTTTCAAGTGAACTTCCAAAGTTTGCCAGAAAAGAGGATTTTGATATACTTGTAAAACAGGCGAGAATGTTCCAGCCTTTGGAATTTATAAAAAAATCAAAAAGTTAAAAATCATAATTAAATTAAAAAAGAAAAAAAGATATAAATTGTTCAAATGGGTGTTTTAGACCAGATAATTCAGATGAGAAGAGAGGGGAGAAGGGATGAAGAAATAATTTCATCATTAAGGGAGCAGGGGGTTTCTCCAAAAGCAATAAACGAAGCTCTTAATCAAGAAAAAATAAAAAGCGCTGTCTCAGACGTTAGAGAAATGGGGCAAGGAGGAAATGAGGAAAATGAAGGACAACTCCCATATCCCAAAAATACAGTTCCTTCTCCGGCTCAGCCAACTTCAACAAACCAATATGCACAAGGAGAAGAATATGGATATGCACAGGGAGCAGAAGAAACCTATTCTCCACAAACACAAACCCAACAACCTATGACTGGGGAATATTATCCCCAATATCAACAACCCCAACAACAAGCTGCCGGATATTATTCTCAACAACCTATGACTGGGGAATATTATCAGGACTATGGATATACTCCCGGAGGATTTAATGCCGATACTATAATGGAGATATCTGAACAAGTTTTCTCTGAAAAAATAAGAGATATTCAAAAGCAATTAGAAGATTTAAATGAATTTAAAACTATAACACAAACAAAATTAGAAAATGCTTTGGACAGACTTAAGAAAATAGAAGACCTAATGAATAAACTGCAAGTTGCAATACTTGAAAAAGTTGGTTCTTATGGCAGCAATCTTGAAAGTATAAAAAAAGAAATGTCAATGATGCAAGATTCTTTCAAAAAAATGATTCCTTCTGTTGTAAGAAAATCAGCAAAAACAAAAACTTCCCATAAAAAGAAAAGTTCCAAAAGAGGCTCTTAAAAGAAAAACCTCCAAAAGAAAATAATTTTATTCAACCGGCCTGACTAAAAAAGGACTATATGTTGCCTTTTCTTTTTTTCTCGGCCCAATTATAATTGCTCCTAATAAAACAAGAAAGACAAGTACCCCCAAAAGGGAAAGCCAATTCTCCTGTAACCAAAATCCAACTGTCCAACCCAAAGCTCCTGCAGTTTGCACTACAATAACTATAGCTATAATTACACCAAGCCCTAAAAAGAAATACATTAGCCCCGGTTTGTCGGGGTCAATAAATATTCCTGCTAAAATTAATAAAATTAAAATAATTGCTAATCCAACCCCCAATCTGGGGAAAATTTCAGAGAAAAATCTTGGAACAAAGTCAAATTGCAAAGCCATTAAACCGACTGCAAAGGCAATAATAGCATTAACTGCTCTGTTTTCCTTGAAAATCTGTATTTTTATTAATAATCCAAAAACCAATGCAAAAATTAATAGAAAAGGAATCAGATAGCTAAAAAATCCTGCTTGTTCCCAGTAGTTAAGTACATTTGCTATCACCTCTGACACCATTACACAATTATTAATAGAATCTTTATAAATATTTCGCAGTTTCTAAAATAAATTCTCTGAATAAAAATTATTTATTCTTTTTTCTGCTGCCTTAAAACTATGGCCAGAGCAGCCGCAATTACCAAGATAAATACTAAATTAGTCCAAAGTGCACTGCTCCAACTTTTTCCTGAAAAAAAGTCAACTAACTTATCCTGCAATCCTGTTGCCCAAAGAATTGCAAAAATTGCAGCAATTCCTATTAAACCCCCCAAAATAAATTTCATCCATTTTTCTGGCTTAAAGCCTTCTTTAATGTCACCAAAGACAAATCCCCAAAGAAGCAAAACTACGAACACGATAACAAGCGCTATTATCAAAAATAAAATTAAATTTTCAATCACAAGATTGGGGGAAGCCACACTTACAAAAATTAAACCAACAATAAAAGAAATAAGAGCATTAATCTGTTTTTTATCCTCTCCGAAAAGCTTTGTTTTTTCTAATATTGCAAAAACTATAAAAAACACTAGCAAGAAAGGCAATACAAATTGTCTAAAAATCCAGTGCTGTAAGAGGGTTTCTTCGGGCATTTTATACTAAATCTTCCGAGATTTCTTCAATTCCAGAATCCTGGCTTGGTAATGCAGCTCTATTTATTATAAAAATATCGCTAACTGCTTTTACAAATTGATGTGGAATTATAACTCCTCTTGCTCCTCCGATTAAAGCAGTAATACTACCCCCTACCCTAATCCTCCAGCTCTCAATCTTATTTTCTGATAAATTTGCCTCTTCTATCTCTCCAAAATAATCCCCAGAATCAGTATAGACCTTTGCTCCAATAACTTCTGTAATTTTCTTAATTCTCATTATCCTATTTTAAGTAAATTCATTTAAATACTTTTCCATAATACAACGAATATTTCAAGGAAATGGATTAGATTATTAAATATAACAAAATTTATAAAAAATTCCAGCGTACTTTAAATATGTTAAATAAAAAAGAAATTATTGCTATTGGACTTGTTACTCTGATTCTGGCATTTTCTATTACTCTTTTGGAGTTAACAGCCTTTTTCCAGATTCTTCTTACAGTTTTTCTGATTTTAGCGATAAATATATCTGCAAAAAAAATAGCCAGTTATTACCTTGAATCTGAAATAGAAGTAAAATTATGGGAAATTAAAAGATATGGATTTAAAACGCATAAGTATTTTAAAAAACCCTTTCCTGCAGGGGCATTTTTTCCGATTATCTCCAAAATCTTATTATTTCCTTTTAAAAGTTTAGTTTGGATGGCTTCTCTAACTTTTGATGTAAAACCAAAAATTTACAGGGCATCAAAGAGGCATGGCCTTTATTCATTCTCAGAGATAACAGAAAGCCACATGGGAATTATAGCAGCAGTTGGAATTGCAGCTAATTTAGTTTTCTCGATAATAGGCTACTTTCTCAATTTTCCTGATTTTGCAAGATTAAGTATTTACTATGCTTTTTTTAATATGATTCCTATTTCTGATTTAGATGGGAATAAAATATTTTTTGGGAATTTAGCATTATGGAGTTTTCTGGCTGCGTTAGTCTTATTGGGGCTGCTTTTTTCAATCTTCATGATATAAAAATGGAATTTTTGATAGGGATTACACCCAGAGAATATCAACAAAAAATTTTTGAGGCATGTATAAGCAAAAATTGCTTAGTAGTACTTCCAACAGGTTTAGGAAAAACTTTGGTTGCATTAATGCTGACAATTCAAAGAATGACAAAATTTCCTGGAGAAAAAACTGTCTTTCTGGCTCCGACTAAACCTTTGGCAGAACAGCATTTAAATTTTTTTAAAAAACATCTCCCGGAATTATTTGCTTCTATGGAACTTTTTACTGGAAAAGTCAAACCAAGTCAAAGAAAGAGGCTTTGGAGAATAGCAGATATAATTTTTTCCACACCACAATGTGTGGCAAATGATTTAAGGAAAAAACTGTATAATCTGGAAAATGTTTGCTTATTAATAGAAGACGAAGCCCACAGGTGTATAAAAAATTATGATTACAATTATGTAGCTAAAAAATATAAGGAACAGGCTAGCAATCAAAGAATCCTCGGATTAACAGCATCTCCTGGAAGTCAGACGCAAAAAATAAAAGAAATATGCAAAAATCTATCTGTCGAAGCTCTGGAAATAAGAACCCGTGATAGCAAAGATGTTAAACCTTATTTACAGGAATTAAAATTTAAAATAGAAAAAATCTCTTTTCCTCCTGAATTCGAGGAAATTAGACAGGCATTAAAAAAGATTTACAGTCTTTACATTGACGAACTTAAATCCCGGAATTTGTTATATGAATTTCCCTCAAAAATAAACCTAATAAAACTCCAAAAAAGGCTGGGAAATTCCTTGTCTGTATCTAATGGGAACTTTAATTTTAATATTCTTAGGGGGTTGTCTATTTGTGCAAATTCAATAAGATTGCAGTATGCACTGGAATTGCTAGAAACCCAAACAATTCAAGGATTCTTTAGTTATATGAAAAATTTATTTGAACAATCTTCAAAAAAAAGCAGAAACAGTGGAATCGGGCAATTAACAAACAAACCGGAATTTATCTTTGCCTATAACCGCACTATTGAAATTATTGCAAAAAAAATAGAACATCCTAAAATGGAAAGAATTACACAAATAATTCAGGAAACATATTCTAAAAACAAAGGAATGAAATCTATAATTTTCTCACAATATAGGAATACAGCCTTGTTAATTTCAAAAAAATTGAATGAAATCCCTGGCATAAGGGCAAGGGTTTTTGTCGGACAGGCAAAAAAAGGTGATGTTGGAAAAATTACAGGACTAACCCAAAAGGAGCAAAAACAAATAATTGATAATTTTTCAGCTGGTGGAATAAATGTTCTTTGCGCAACAAGTATTGGGGAAGAAGGACTTGATATCCCTGAAGTTAATAAGGTTATTTTTTATGAGCCAGTCCCAAGTGAAATAAGAAAAATACAAAGAGCGGGGAGAACAGCGAGACTTTTTCCAGGAGAACTGGATATTTTAATAACAAAAAATACAAGAGATGAATCTTTTCATTGGGCTTCTTTTTCAAGGGAAAAGAAGATGCACAAAACAATAAAAAACATTAGTGATGAATTTAAAGGGGAAAATAAACAAAAATC
>CAZRCO010000008.1:0-22311 GCA_964598635.1 Candidatus Woesearchaeota archaeon
TATTTTCATACACATCTTCTATAATAGGATATGTCTGTTCTGATATAATTTTTGATTTTTGTTTATATGACTTATAAATAATATCATAAAGTGTCTCTATCATTTTGTCAGGATTAAATGATAAGAATTCTTTTTTATATCAAGCTGCCAAAAATGATGTATCTGTTTTCTGCCCAGCAATCACAGATGGTGCTTTGGGGTTTCATCTTTATTTATTTCAACAAAAAAATAGGGATTTTATTATAGATATTGTTGAGGATTTTGGGAATATACTGCTTTCAACCTCTTTTGATGATAAAAAAGGTATAATCGCCCTTGGAGGAAGTGTTTCAAAGCATCATGCCATTTTGTGTACCTTACTTAATGGAGGAGCAGAATACGCTGTTTATATGACAACCGCACATAAGACTTCAGGAAGTATGTCCGGAGCAACAACTTCGGAAGCAAAATCCTGGGGGAAGGTTAAAGATGAGTCAGACATAGCTACTGTTATAGGTGATGTTACAATTAATTTTCCTTTGGCTATGATAAAATCTCTTGAAATTTTGGAGAAAGAAGGTTTACTGAAGAATGGAAACACCTAAATTTATTTTATCAAAGAAAAAAGTTCTGGAACAGTATAATAAAATCAAAGAAATTTCTGATGTTGTTTCATACAGTTCTAAAACAAACCCGATTATCTCAGAAATTCTGGAGGAGAATACAGAAAGTATGTTTAGTGTTCATTTAATTAACGAACTGAAAAATATTAAAGATTTTTCCAGAGTTTTATTTTTGGCGCAGGGATGGAATAAGAAAATTATAGAAGAGTTGGTTCAAAAAGGAATCAGATGGTTTGTCGTGGATAATGAAAAGGATTTGAAGGAGATTCTTGGATTCTTAGAAAAAAATGAGATTAAAATAAATCTCCTCTTAAGAGCAAGGGTAAGAGAAAATACAATAAGAACAGAGAGATATTTTGTTTTTGGTATGAACTCTGATATTATTAATGAAAAAATAAAAGAAATTAGAACTTCTAAAATTAATAATAGATTAGAAAGTCTTGGAATTCATTTTCATCGGAAATCACAAAATATAGCTGAATGGGATCTTAAAAGAGAGTTTGAGAATATTCTACAGAAAGAAAACTTAGATAAAATTGACATTGTAAACATAGGTGGTGGAATTCCTGCAAAATATGTAAATACAAATCTAGATGTTATATCCGGGATTTTAAAAAGAATCTCTGAATTTAGGATATGGCTGAATAATAAAGGGATAAGAATGATGGCAGAGCCGGGAAGATTTATTGCAGCTCCTTCTGCAAAATTAATTACAAAGATTTTAGGGATTTATGATAATAATGTTGTTGTTAATGTTTCTGTTTACAATTCTGATATGGATGCTTTGATTGTACCTACTAAACTCCTTGTTGAAGGGGAATTTCCAAAAAAGGATTTCGGAATTAAATCTTATATTATAAAAGGGGTAACTCCTTGTTCTATGGATTTATTTAGATATAGAGTTTATCTCAGAGAGCTGAAAATAGGAGATAGGATTGTTTTTTTGAATGCAGGAGCTTATAACTTTTCCACAGATTTTTGTAATCTAAAGAAAATTGAAACAGAGATTATTGAATAATTTTCCATAAAAGTTTATATATTCCTTGCTTTTTAAAATCATATGATGAACGAAAAAGAGTCAGAAAAGATTAAGGAATTTATTATCTCTGAACAAGTTCCGTTTAAAAAAATTGAAGCAGAAGACAAAGAAAAAGATTTTTTGGAGGTTCTTAAAATGTTTGCCCCAGGAACTTTATTAAGATCAGCTCTTGATGATTTATTAAGTGCCCGAATGGGTGCTTTAATTGTTATTGAAAATAAGAAGGTTCATAAAATTGTTGAGAAAAGTTTCAGAATTAATTCCAAATTCAGTCCGCAAAGACTTGTCGAATTGGCAAAAATGGATGGGGCAATAATTTTGTCAGGTAATGTTAAGAGAATTTTATATGCAAATACCCTTTTATTTCCTAATGTAAAAATTCCGACAAGGGAGACAGGGACAAGGCATAAGGCTGCAGAAAGAACAGCTAGACAAACAGGAGCAATTGTTATAGCTGTTTCGGAAAGAAAAAATAAAATTACACTTTATTATAAGGATTTAAAGTACGAATTGAAAGAGAGTTCAGAAATCCTGAGAAGAGCTGCTGAGACTTTGCAGATTCTGGAAAAGCAAAGGGAGATATATGATGATATTATGGTTAATCTCAATATACTTGAAATAACAGGATTTGTTACAGTAAATGATGTTTGTGATATACTTCAGAGATCAGAGATAATTAAAAGAATCTCTGGGATTGTTAAAAAATATCTGATTGAATTAGGAAAAGAAGGCATGGTTGTTAGTATGAGATTGAAAGAATTAATAGGAAATCTGGCTAAAGAGGAAGAGGTGATATTGAAAGATTATTTCGGTTCAAAATATTTATCTGCTTTGGATATTCTTGAAAAAATGAGTTTTGACTATCTTCTTGAGACAAAAAATATTTACACTTTACTTTTCAGTCAATTTGAGGGGAAAAGAATCTCACCGAAAGGGGAGAGAATTCTATCTAAAATCAGAATTTTGGGAGATTATCTTCCTAAATTAATTGAGAGATTTAATAATCTTGAAAGAATTTTATCTGCTCAAAAGCAAGAACTTTTAGATATTTTTGGGAGTGAGGAATTACTCAACCTTTTTGGCGATAAAATTAAGGATTTAAGGGAAAAAATTGTGAAGGGTAAGGATATAAGCAATATGATTTAAGATGTTAACTAAAAAACAAGTTAAAGAGATTAAAGAGCATTTAAATTATGCTCAGAATCCCATATTCTTCTTTGATAATGATGCTGATGGATTATGCAGTTTTCTTTTGCTAAGAAGATATATTAAAAGAGGAAAGGGGGTTGCGGTAAAATCCTTCCCGGATTTAAATGCAGATTTTTTTAGGAAAGTAAATGAGCTGAATTCTGATTATATTTTTATCCTGGATAAACCTGTTGTTTCTGATGAATTTTTCAAAAAAGCTGAACAGGTTAATATTCCTGTTGTATGGATTGATCATCACGATATTGACAGAAAAAAAATCCCTGATTTTGTAAATTATTATAATCCTATTTTTAATAAAAGCAAAACTAACGAACCAGTTACTGCACTTTGCTACCAAATAGCAGGCAATAAAAAAGATGTTTGGATTGCAGTTATTGGATGTATATCTGACAATTTTATTCCAGATTTTTATTCCGATTTTGTAAAACAATATCCAAACTTAGCTGTAAATTCAAAAAAAGCTTTTGATATCTTGTATAAATCAGAAATGGGAAAAATTGCAAGAATTATTAATTCCGGTTTAAAAGATAGGACAACAAATGTTCTGAAAATGTTAAGATTTCTTATTAAAATAAAGACTCCTGAAGAGATTTTGGAAGAAAATAATCAAAATTACATGATGCATTTAAGATTTAAGCAAATAAATGATAAATATCAAAAGTTGCTAAAAAAAGCAATTTCTGGAAATGTCCAGAGCGAGAAAATTTTGTTTTTTCAGTTTGGGGGGGATTTAAGTATCTCAGGAGAATTGGCAAATGAATTAAGCTATAGATTTCCCGAGAAAGTTATTGTAGTCGCATATATTAAAGGAGCCAAAGCAAATCTCTCAATCAGGGGGAAGAAAATTAGGGATAAAGTTTTAGAAGCAATAAAAAGGATTAAGGATGCAACAGGGGGGGGACATGAAGATGCTGTTGGAGCAGGGATTAAGATTGAAGATTTGGAAAAATTCAAAAATAAGCTCAAAGAACTTGTTGCAGCTGAGTAAAGAAATATTTATAAACACATTTTTCTATTGGTTTTCATGAGTAGTAGATTAAGGTGCATGAATTATTTTTTTGGATTTACCTTAGTCAACGCTACAATTAAATCCAAAATCAAACCTTCAATTTAATTCAAGACTTCTCTTTTTGGATTGAATTGAGTTTGATGTTCTTTCTTTACTGATTTAATCCAGATTTAGGAGATTTCTGATTTTCAAATTGAAAAGATTGATATGGTTTCGAAAAAAGAAAAAATGGAGCTAGAAACGGTAGAGGAAGAGCTAAGTTTGCTGATGGAAATTACCATAAAGCTTGAAGATGAACTTAATTCCTTTGTTCAAATGGATAATGAATAATGGTTTAATTAAACTATGGAAGAGTCAATAATGAGACTGAAAAAATTAATTCCAATCATTTCAATTATGGGGATTTTGGGAAATTGCGTAACCATCCCGAATCTTCCAAAAAATGGAAATCCAAAACCAGAATGGTTTAGGTATTATTCTAATAACCCGCACTTAAGTTTAGGTTATGATACTGATGGTGATGGAGTGGAAGATTTAAGAGAGTTTTATAAGGTTGTTGGAACTGATTTCAACGGATATCTTTATTTAGAGTATGTGGGAAAAATTGAAGATACTAACAGGAATGGCACGTTTAGCGATGAAGAATTTACTTCTGTAAAAATTAAGGAGGAGAAAAAATTAGAGTTTCTTATAAATTTTAATAAAAAATAAAGAGATAATTTTTATACAGAATTTAATAATCTCTGGCGATGTAAACTACTTCCTTGGCTTTTCTTCCACACAGAACGCATTTTCCAGTAGGTCTTTCTTCTTTTAGATTTTTACCCCTTATCTTTGCCCCGATTTCTTTTTCCACAATCTCTGCACATTTCTCACCAGATTTAGAAATAGAACAAAAATTGCATCTGGCAATTTTCCCAGCCTCTATAACTTCCTTGATTTCTTTTTTATTGTTTGCATTTATAATTTTATTTTTAAACAAATTGTCTGCTAGTAATGTTAGATTTTTATCTATGTCCCTAGAAGTTTTTTTAATATATGGCAAGAGCTGGGATTCTTTTATAGTTTGTTTTTGTTCTGTATCTCTCCTGTAAATTACTAGTTTTTTTCCGCTGATTTCTTTCTTTCCTAATTCTACTCTTAAAGGAACGCCTTTCATTTCCCAAAAAAAGAATTTTTCTCCGGGAGAATGTTCGGATGAATCAACCCATACAGCAATTCCTTTGTTTTTTAGTTTATTCTCCAGAAACTTGGCTTTTTTGAGAATTTCTTTTTCCTGCCCTATTGTTGTTATAATTACCTGAATAGGTGCAATTTTCCACGGAAATCTTAAACCCTTATTATCTCCATGAACTGCAACTACTGATGCAAAGATTCTTGATATTGCAGGACCATAACAGGTTAACCACACATATTTTTCTTTCCCCTTTTTGTCTTTGAATTTTATCTCAAATGCCTTTGCAAATTCCTGCTCAAGCAAGTGGGTTGAAGGTTGTTGCACAAGCTTTCCATCAGGATTCAAAACATCTGCTGCAAATGTTTTTTCTGCTCCTGGAAATTTATCCCATTCCGGTCTCTCAAAAAATATAAAAGGTAAACCAAAAACATCATGTAAAACTTCTTTTGTTGTGTCCATATCCTCTTTTACCTGTTTTAAAGCGTCTTCTTTTGTTGCATGTGCACAATGTCCTTCAATCCAATAAAATTCTCTGCTTCTTAGGAATGGGCGTGTTGCTTTTGTTTCATACCTAAAAATATTTGCTTTTTGGTATGTTTTGAAAGGCAAATCATTATAACTTCTAATCCATAAAGAAAACATCTGATAAAATGCTGTTTCAGAAGTTGGACGTAATGCGAGTTTATCCTCTCCTTTTATTTTTTCAAGCCAAAATACTTCTGGTTTAAATCCCTTAACATGGTGTGATTCTTTCCTAAAATTTTTTTCAGGAATTACTGTTGGAAAATAATATGGCAGATGATTTTTCTCCTGTAGTCTCTCTTCCATAAACTTGAACATTTTTTCCATACATAAAACGCTCCATGGCTGAAAAACAATAAAGCCTTTGACATTATATCTTATATCGGCAAGCTCTGCCTTTTTTATTATTTCCGTAAACCATTCAGAGAAATTTTTATTCTTAGAAATATTGAAAGTTATTTTCTCCCTTTTTTCTGTTTTTTTATTCATGGGTTTTTTCATTTTATTATGAAATTAAATCCTGATTTAAAGCTTGCTGTGCTATATCATTTACTGCTTCTTTAAGAAAATTTGATTCCAATGCAAACCCCAAGTTCTCTCCTGTACCTATTTTGAAGTTATTTATCCCAATAACTTTCCCTTCTTTATTTATTAATGGTCCTCCAGAATTTCCAGGGTTTAAAGCAGCATCTGTTTGTATATATGCTTCCAAACTATTTGGTCCTTCTCTATGAACAGCTGAAACTATTCCTTCTGAGACAGAAAATTGTAATCCCAAAGGATTTCCTATAGCTATTACTTTTTCTCCAATTGATACTTTATCAGAGTCTGCAAGTTCTAATGGCTCGTAAGCAGTCTCAGGTTCTATTTTTAAAAGCGCCACATCCATTAAATCATCAACACCCACTAATCTTACAGTATGTCTTTTTCCATCATAAGTTACTATATTTGCAGCGCTAATACCTTCTAGGATATGAGCATTTGTCACAACATAGCCTTCCTCAGAAATTATAAATCCAGAACCCTGGGAAATATCAGTAATTATTGTTATGACAGCAGGAATAGAGGATTCAATTATTCCTGAAAAGTCAGCACTGGTTGAAGCTTTCAGCAGACTAATATCTTCATCTATTGTTCCTACCTGGGCACCCAATGTTATTAATTCATTTTCCAATTCCATAATACCTGTTGTTAAATCATTTATTTTAGTTTGGGTATCTGTTTGTAAGTCACTTATTTTATTATCCAGTGAAATGTAATTCAGATTTTGTCTTATAAAAATTACATAAATTAACACGCTGCCGACTATCATGAATATAATTACTAAAGAGCTAAGACTACCAATAATTATCTTGTGATGTCTTTTCAAGGGCATTTTTTTGTTAAGATGTTAAACTATAAAAAGCTAACTTTTATTTATATATTGGGCCCATAGTTTAAAGGATAGAATAACAGGTTTCGGCCCTGTAGATGGGGGTTCGATTCCTCCTGGGCCCGTTGAAATGAATAAGGAAAGAAAGAGGTTTTTTATTGGGATATCGATTTTAGTAGGAACTTGTATAGGAGCAGGAGTCTTGGGGATTCCTTATGTTGCAGCTCAGGCAGGATTTTTTGTTGCTTTAGGTTACATTGTTATTCTAGGATTGATAATTTTCTTAGTTAATTTATATTTAGGAGAGGTTTCTTTAAGAACTAAAGGGAATCATCAAATTCCGGGATATGCTAAAAAATATTTAGGAAGTAAAGGAAGATTTCTTGCACAATTTACAACAGTTTTTGCAATTTATTCAGCTATTATTGCTTATATGCTTGGAATTGGGGAGAGTCTTAGTTTTTTAATTTTTAAAAATACAAATTTTGGGATTTTATTTGGTGTTACAGTTGGAATATTTATGTCTAGTTTATTATGGAGGGGGGTTAAGGAACTAAAAAGATTTGAGAAAATCGGTGTCGCAATAATTTTATTTTTACTGGCTTTAATATTTGTTATTTTTTTCAAAGATGTTAATTATTTTAATTTATATTCTCTCAATATTTCAAATGTTTTCTTGCCTTTTGGGGTTGTTCTTTTTTCTTTGCTATGTTTCCATGCAATTCCAGAAATAAGACTCATTTTACACAAAGATGAGAAAACAATGAAAAAAGTTATAGTGTGGAGCAGTATAATTGTTATATTCTTTTACTCTATGTTTGCTTTTGTTGTAGTGGGAAGTCAGGGACTTGAAACTCCGGAAATAGCAACTCTTGCACTTGGAGCAGTTTTTGTTATCCTTGGTATCTTTGCAATGTTTACGTCTTATCTTGCTTTGGGAAATGCCCTTATAGAGAGTCTTATGTTTGATAAGAGATTTAAGAAAAGGAAAGCATGGTTTTTGGCTTCAATTATCCCAATTTTCATTTTCATTATCATTAAACTTGTTGCATTTGAATTTTTCTCTTTTACAAAAATTCTTTCAATCGGAGGAGTTGTTTCGGGAGGATTAATAGGAATTCTAGTTTTGCTAATGATTGGAAAAGCAAAAGAAGAAGGAGACAGAAATCCAGAATATTCTGTTCCTGTGAATTGGTTTATTGCGGGGATATTAATATTAATTTTC
Organism: Candidatus Woesearchaeota archaeon; assembly: GCA_964598635.1. Lineage (GTDB taxonomy): Archaea > Nanobdellota > Nanobdellia > Pacearchaeales > GW2011-AR1 > CAZRCO01. The sequence goes on from CAZRCO010000008.1 coordinate 8,156, forward strand.
CTTTTAGGAATGATTTTTGAAATAATAAATTCTATTTAATTTTCCAATAGTTTTTTTAATATAATTTTTGATATTTTGTAATCAGCCCTTTTACTGCTTTTTTGCATTACTTTTCCAATTAAAAAGTTAAGTGCTTTTTCTTCTCCCTGTTTATAGTCCTTAACTGCTTTTGGATTTTCTTTTATGACTTTCCAACAAAGTTTTTCAATTTCTTTTTCAGAGGATATTGTTTGCTGTTTTTTCAGTTGTATATTTGGGGAAAATGATTTTGGAATCCATTGTCTTAGAATTTCCTTTGCCTTAAGTTCTGTGATCTTGTTCTTATCTAACAAACTCAGTAATTCAATAAAATGATTTGGATTAATATTTATATCAGGATCATCCAACTCTTTTTTGTTATAATTTAATACAGATGAAAGTTCTTCTGTAACCCACCTTATAGCTAATTTTGGATTTACTTTCTTACTTTTAAGGATTTTTTCAAAGAATTCAGCAATTTCAAGTTTTTTTGAAAGTATTTTAGCAGATTTTTTATTTATATTATGTTTTTTAATTAATTTTTCCAATTTTTCCTGGGGGGTTTCTGGCAGTGCTGATTTAATTTTTCTTATCCTTATTTTTTCAATTTTGATTACAGGCAGGTCCGGGTCTGATATAAATCTGTAGTCCTGAGCGAGTTCTTTCTCTCTCATTTTTTTTGTTATATTCTTACTTTCATCAAAAGCCCTGGTTTCCTGAATTCTGGGAAGTTCGCCAGGTTTATTTTGCCTCTGGATTTCATAATCTAATGCCTTTTGTATATTTTTCAGTGAATTTATGTTCTTAATTTCAACTCTTTGTCCTTTGATTTCTGGAAGAGATATATTTACGTCTGCTTTTATTCCTAAATTCTTATTGAATGCTTTTATATAACTTAAGGTATGAACTAATTGTTTCAGCCAATCTATCACTTGTTGTGATGAAATAAAATCTGGTTCTGTAACAATTTCAACTAAAGGGCTTCCTGAACGATTATAATCTATTTCACCTGTTTTTGGATTCCATGCTGCAGGGTCTTCTTCTAAATGAACTTCTTTAATTTTTATTTTTAAAAATTCACCTTTCTCTCCTACTGGAATAGCGTGTGTCCCGGAAATTGTATTTTGATATCCCTTAGGCAAATCAGGCCAATCATAGTGTTTTCTCTGCCAGGTTAATTTAGAATTTACTTTACAATTTAGAATTAAAGAAATTTGAATTATTTTATTAATGGCAGATTTATTTGGCAACATTGGTTTTGCTCCAGGTTGTCCGGTACAGATTGGACAGATATTTGTATTTGGCTTTGCATGCTTTGCTCCGTGAATTGCATTACAAGTGCAAAAAAGTTTTTCCTTTGTATCCAAATAACCATGGATTTCCAATCCTATTTTTGGCATATTCTAGAGAAGAAAGATAGTTTTTTATACATTTCCTATTTCTTTTTTATATGAGTAAAAAAACAAATGCAAAACCAGGAGATTATGTGGAAGTTTCTTTAGTTAAGAAAGATTATGAAGGAATATTACTGGAAGTTCCAAAAGATGAAAGGGGGATTATTTTATTAAAACTGGACTCCGGATATAATATTGGTTTTAATAAAAAAGACATTCTCAATATTAAGGTTAAGAAAAGGGCTGTTGAAGAAAAAGAAGATGTTGAAGTAAGGGGGCAATCAAATGAACCCAAGATTGCAATGATTATTACTGGAGGGACAATTGCGGCTCGTTTGAATCCGAGGAAAGGAGGAGTTGATTGGCTTGATACTCCCCAGAGTTTGTTTAAATTTTACCCTGATGCTTTTAAGAAAGTTAATGTTTTCAAAGTTGTAATGCCATTTATGAAAGCTTCTGAAGATATGGATTTCAGAGACTGGCAGAAAATTGCAAGGATTGCTGTTAAACTTTTAAATGATAATAATATTAAGGGCTTGATTATTACTCACGGAACTGATTTTTTACATTATACTTCCTCTGCATTATCTTTTTTTCTGAGAAATTTAAATAAACCAGTAGTTTTAACTTATTCACAAAGAAGTATTGACCGGGCTTCTTCTGATGCTAATTTCAACCTTCAATGTTCTTCCCTTGCTGCTATATCAGATATTGCTGAAGTTATGTTAGTTGGACATGCGAGTATAAATGATGATTATTGTTATGCTATACCTGGAACAAAGGTCAGAAAGATGCATAGTTCAAGAAGAGATGCATTTAAACCCGTTAATGCCAAGCCTTTTGCTAAAATTTTTCCTGATAAGGTGGAAATTATATCCGGTTCTGATTATAATAGAAGAACAAACAAAAAAGTTAAACTTGATGAGAAATTTGAGGAAAAAGTTGCTTTAGTTAAGGTTTATCCCGGACAAAGTCCAGAAATATTGGATTATTATCTGAAAAGTAAATATAAAGGAATAGTTCTTGAGTTAAGTGGTTTAGGGCATGCTCCTACAACCAGGGCAAGGAGATCGTGGACAAAAAAACTTAAAGAAGTTCAGAAAAAAGGGGTGATTATTTGTGCAGCAGCCCAAACTATTTTTGGAAGACTTGATCCTTTAGTATATAGCAATGGGAGAGAACTTTTAGGAACAGGAATTATTTATTTGGAAGATATGCTTGCTGAAACAGCTTTTGTAAAGTTAGGTTGGGTTTTGGGGCACAAAGAATGGGCTAAAGATAAAGATATTATTAAGGAAAAAATGTTACATAATTTTGCCCACGAATTAAATGACAGGTTAGAGAATAGTTATAATTAAAGAAATTCCAAATTATTTTTTCTTACTTTGTCTTAATAGAAGATTTTTTATCTGTCTTATTTCTTCTTCTGCCTTCTTATTTATTCTATAATCATACTCAGATTTTATTCTGTCTCTCTGTGCCTGTCTATTTTGGCTCATCAAAATTATTGGTGCTTGTATTGCTGCTAAACAGGATAAAATTAGATTTAATAAAATAAAGGGATAAGGATCAAAGGGGTTTCCTTGCTGGTATTTGATTAAAAAATAACTATTTATTAACATCCAAATTAATAAAAAGAATAATATTGAAAGAATAAATGCCCAGCTACCAGCCCATTTTGTTAATGCATCTGCTGCTTTTTGTCCAAAAGTCCTTCTTACCTTAATCCCGTCCAGTTCTTTTAGAATTTTTTCTCTTTGCTCTTCCTTTTCTTCTTTTTTCTCTTTGACAGTTCTTTGATCACTCTCTTTTTTTGCAGGCATAACTCTATTTATTAAGAGATAGTTATAAATTTTATTATTTATTGGGGGAAATAAGAGATGTTAGTTGTGACTATGGGGGAGTTACAATAGGAAGATTTTTAAAGAAAAAAGGTAGAATAAATATATGGATAAAAAGATATTGATTACTAATAAAGACATTGGGGAAAAAATAAGATTTGAAGGAATTGAATTTCCAGTAAGAGTTGTAGGAGATTCTGCAGAAGCAAGATTTTTATCTGTAAAAGAAGGGATAGCTTACTTTGTTAATCCTTCTAAAGGAATTAGACATAGGGAAGATGCTTATGATTTTGGACATATTCTTAGAGATGTTTGTTTTTTAGAAAGATGTTTAGCCGTTACTCGCCCTGAAATATATGGGGCTCTTTCAACAAGAGGATATTCAGAAGTGGATAAATTTCACTCTTTTGAAAAATTTGATACTATGGGGGGTGAGTTATGAAAAGACAGCTATATGATTTAACAGATGAGCCTTTTGCAATGATGGTAAATAGAGTTGGAACTGTCTTGAGAGAAGAAGGAATTAAACACAATATTGTAGGAGGTGCAGCGGTTCAATCTTATATCTTACATATGTTAACTAAAAAATATAATGAAAATATTTGTGGTTTAAATTATAATCCAAATGTTAGGATACAGGATTATATAAGAAGCACAGATGATGTTGACTTAGCTTTAGAATTAGAAGAAGAAAGTGATACTGAAAAGGTAAAAAGAATAAATAAAATCCTCCCAAAATTTGCTTTTGAAGATATAGCACCTTGCGGTGAATATATAGTGGAAGTTAGGTCAGAAAGAATTGGGGCATCTAGACCAACTTTTAGAATTTATATTGATGGAAAAGGAAGTCAAGAGGAAGTTGTAGCTATGAATGTTAACAGAGGAAAAGGCGGAGATATAAGAAATCTGGAAGATAAATGGTATAATAAAATAATTGGAGATTCTCAGGAATTAGTTATATCTTATAATCCTAATTATGAATTAAGAGTTGTGGTTCCAAAACTTGAACATCTGTTAGTTGAAAAAATTGCAGGTTCAAGGGCCAAAGATCTTATGGATAATAAGAATTTAGCAGATCTTTCTAAAGAAGTAGGAAGAGAATTAGATTTTAGCGAGATGAAATCTATGTTACTTCCAATAAATGAGAGAAATTATTTTAGGTTCTTAGAAGCGCAATACCCAGAACAACTTAATAAATTTGAATAATTATTTGATTAGGCACTAATTTAATAAACTCTTTTATGTTATTTTCTTCAATGGATAGCGAGACTGTTGGTAAAGACATAAAATTAAAAGCTGGACTTGAAATTCATCAGCAGTTAGATGCTGGAGGCAGGAAATTATTCTGCAATTGTCCTTCTATTTTAAGATATGATGAACCAGATTTTACTGTTAAGAGAAAATTTCATATTGTTGCAGGAGAAGGAGGAAAAATTGATGTAGCTGCTATGCATGAAATAGAAAAAGGAAGAGAATTTATTTACCAGGGTTATGATACAAACTGTCTTGTGGAGCTTGATGAATCTCCACCCAATGAAATAAATAAAGAAGCTTTGAAAATTTCTTTACAAATTGCTTTTTTATTAAATATGAAAATCCTGCCCATAAGCCAGATTATGAGAAAAACAGTTGTTGATGGTTCAAATACAAGCGGGTTTCAAAGAACTGTTCTCATTGCAAGAGATGGTTTTATTGAAACTTCTTTTGGTAGAGTAAAAATAAAAGAACTTTATCTGGAAGAAGATGCAGCAAGAATAATTGAAAGAGGAGAGAAAAAAACAGTTTTTAGATTAGATAGGTTAGGTATTCCTTTAGTTGAAATAACAACAGCTCCTGATCTCAAAACCCCAGAACAGATTAAAGAGACGGCATTGAAAATTGGAGAGATTCTAAGAAGTGTTAATGTCAAAAGAGGTTTGGGAACTATAAGACAGGATTTGAATATTTCTGTGGGAAAACACCCGAGAGTTGAAATTAAGGGATTTCAGAACCCAAGGATAATGGTTAAAGCTATTGAACTTGAAATGAAAAGGCAAAATAAAATAGATGAAAAGGGAAAACCTGAAGTTAGAAATGTCCTTGCAAATGGAAAAACCGAATTTTTAAGACCAATACCCGGAGCTGCGAGGATGTATCCTGAAACCGATTTACCAATATTAAAAATATCAAGAAAATTAATCAATGAAACTAAGAGAATCCTTCCAAGATTAAGAGCAGATGTTGAAGAAAAATTAAGAAAGGAAGGATTAACTAATGAGTTAATTAAATTAATTCTCGGTGGTTATTTGGATGATTTTGAAGAGTTACTAAAAATTTATCCTAAAGACCCTCAGCTTATTGCTAAGATGTTAACTATATGGAGAAGTGAATTAGCTGCAAAATTGAAAAAAGATATTAATCAAATTAACCGAGTTATAAATTTAGATAAATTAGGAACATTACTTGAAGAATTAAAAAAAGGAAGTATAGATAAGAATCAGATTAAACCGATTTTTAGCGAACTTATGAAGAATGTTTTATTAAAAGATATTATTATGAAAAAAATTGAGGCTCCTGGAAATATCGAAGAGAAAATAATGAATCTTGTTAAAAGCAAGCCAGGGCTTTCTTTGAATGCTTATATGGGGTTGGTTATGAAAGATCCGGAATTTAAAGGAAAAATTTCAGGTAAGGAAGTTATGGAAACTTTAAAAAAGTACTTTAGATAATTTTTAAAATGAATAAAACAGACAAAACAGATTTTGGTAAATTAAACCAAAAAAGATTATTTATTAAAGATGTTTTTAAAGGGGAAAGCAAAAAGGTGACAGTGGCTGGCTGGGTTCATAATGTAAGAGCCCTTGGAAAAATCAGATTTTTAGTTTTAAAGGATTCCACAGGAATTATCCAGATTACCGCCAGTAAAGATAAAGCAAAAGAAAATATTTTTAATTCTATTGCAAAAGTCCCTAAAGAATCTGTTGTTTATGTTTCTGGTGAAGTTAAGAGTTCAAGCCAGGCACCAGGAGGAAAAGAGATAGTCCCAGAGGAGTTTAAAGTTCTTAATTCTGCAGAAGAACTACCAATTGATGTATCTGATTTCTCAAAAACAGATTTGCCAAAAAGACTTGATTATAGATTTTTGGATTTGCATAGGGAAAAAATTAGGGCTATTTTTAAAATTCAGTCTGAGATTGCAAATTCTTTCAGGGAGTTTTTTTATAACCGGGGTTTTATTGAGGTTCAATTACCATCAATAATCTCAAGTTCCAGCGAAGGGGGGACTGAGTTGTTTCCTGTAAGTTATTTTGAAAAAAAAGCCTTTCTTGCTCAAAGTCCTCAATTATACAAACAAATGCTTGCATGTTCTCCTGTTGAAAGAGTTTTTACAATTACTCCGGTTTGGAGAGCAGAAAAACATAATACAATCCGACATCTTAATGAATCAAGACAAATGGATATTGAAGTTGCATTTGCAGGACAGAGAGAAATTATGAAGTTTCTAGAAGAAGTTGTTAAATATATTGTTGAACAGGTTTTGAAAAAATGTAAATCTGAATTAGGAGTTTTAGGGTTAAAAGATAAATTGAAGGTTCCTAAATCAAAATATCTTAGTTATGATGAAGTGGTTAAATTATTGAAAATTAAGTATGGAGAAGATTTATCTCCTGATGATGAGAGGAAGCTGGATAAAAAGTTTCCTGATACAATTGTTTTTGTTCATTCCTGGCCGGCAACTCTCAAACCATTTTACATCATGCCCAAAGATGGAAAACTGGATGCAAAGATAAGTGAAGGATTTGATGCAATTTACAGGGGTCTAGAAATTTCTTCTGGGGGGCAGAGGGTTCATATTCCTGAGTTGTTAATAAAAAGATTAAGAGCTAAAGGGTTAAATCCAAAAAACTTTAAAAGTTATGTTGATAGTTTTAGATTCGGAGCTCCCCCCCATGCCGGATGGAGTATTGGGTTGGAAAGACTTACCCAGTTAGTTACTAATCAGAAAAATATCAGGGAAGCAGTATTATTTCCCCGTGATAGGGAGCGACTTGTTCCGTAGCCTGAAGTTAGATATTTTTAAATTTTTCTGTAGTTTTGATACGACTTTTAAGGTTATATTAAGGTTTAAAAAGGAAAGGATTTATTGGGTTTTAATTTTAAACAGGAGGAAAACAAATGAAAAAATTCGAACTTGAAGAAGACGATGATGAGGATGAGTTGGAAGAGGACGAAGAAGAGGAAGAAGACGATTGGGATGAAGAATAATCTCACTTAGATTTTCCTTGTTTTTTTGTTTTTTGATTAGTTTTATAAATTATTTTTGTTTGAATTTGTCATGAAGATTTTAGCTGTTGGGGATCCTCATGGGGATATTGAAAAAATTAGAAAAATCCCGTTGAAGAGAGCGGATTTGATTCTATTAACAGGAGATATTGGTAAAGCAGATTTGGCAAGGGCAAGAAGTTTTGAGAATATAAAAAGAAAAAAGAAAGGTTTGCCCAAAATTAAGGGAGATATTGAACATGCAAAAAAATCTACTAAAGAAATTTATGATTCTTCTATAGAAGTATTAAAATATCTATCAAAACACGCCCCTGTTTATTCAATACTTGGAAATGTTTGGACAAGTGATAAAGGGGTTAAAAGAGATGAAAAGAAGTTTGGAATTAAGTTTCCGCATTTGCATGAAGATATTAGGAAGTTGAGAGATGTTCATTTTGTGAGAAATAGTCTTAGAAGAATTGATGGATTGAGAATTGGATTTTTAGAATATTTTACAGATACATCATGGGTAAGGGAATTTAAGCCAACGAATTATGAGAAAGCCATGAGAAGAGCAAAGAAACAAACTGAAAAAGCTGAAAGAGTTTTAGAGAGATTTGGAAAAAATTTGAATATTCTTGTTTGTCATCAGCCACCTTATGGTCATCTTGATAAAGTTGATTTTCCAGGAATCCCTGAAAACTGGAAAGGAAAGCATGCGGGAAGCAAAGTTATTTTAGATTATATTAAAAAACATCAGCCAAGGTATGTTTTTTGTGGGCACATTCATGAGGGTGAAGGGAAAGCAAAGATTGGGAAAACAGAAGTTTACAATTTAGGTGTTGCGGGATATAAGGCTGTTGAATTTGATTAAGCTTATATTTTTTAGCTTTATTTACCCTTAACTTTATCTTCACAATTCAAACAAATAACTAAGAATTCTTGGGATTTTGAAGGAAAATTTCCAGATTTTTTAACGAATTTACAATAGAAAGGATTTAATCTCGTTTTACAAAACGCACACTCGCCTTTCTGTTTATTCCATGCTTCTCTCTTTTTTGATATTCCTAGTTTAATATTTCTTTTTGGCACTTTTTTTATTAAATTTAGATATTCATTTTTTTCTTCCATAATATCACCTAAACTAAAATCAATATCATTGGTTTTATAAGCTTATCTTTACTGAAATGAGAGTTTGTTTTTTTGGGAGATTAACTTTTTATATACCTTATTCCTAAAGTTAATCATGGATTTTTTATTTCATAAAGTATCTGAGGAAGAAAAGAAGGAAATTCAAAAACAGGCCAGAGGAATAATGGATTCCTTTTCTAAACAACTTTCAAAAATTGATAAAAAATTAAGAAAACAGGAAGAGGCAGTTGAAAGAGATGATTATGAAAGGGAAGAATCTGGGAAGGAGGATATTAAGGAAGACAAGAGTTTTTCCAGGGAAATCATGTTCAAAAATGCTCCAAATAAAAATAAAGATTTTATAATTGCTGAAAAGGGGAAATGGTAGTTGCTGAAAAATTAAAAGCTTATTTAGAAGAAATTAAAAAAAATGATAAACCCGGAAAGACAGGTAAAGGAATAAATGCCTTTTTACAGTTAAATCCTGGTGCACTAAAAGAAGCTAAGGAAGTTGATAATAAAAAAAACAAAGGAAAACTTTTTGGAAAAATTATTGCTGTTAAAGCAAATATTAATGTTAAAGGGCTAAATATTTCTTGTGCAAGTAAAACCTTAGAGGATTACAAAGCTCCCTATGATGCAACAGTTATAAAAAAAATAAAAGAAGAAGATGGTTTGATTATTGGAATTACTAATATGGATGAATTTGCATGTGGCTGGAGCGGGGAGACAAGTGCGTTTGGAGCTACAAAAAATCCTGTTGCGTTAAATCAAAAATTAATTTGTGGAGGAAGTTCAAGTGGAAGTGCTGCTGCTGTTGCAGCTGATTTTTGTGACATGGCTTTGGGGAGTGATACTGGTGGGAGTATAAGGAATCCTTCAAGTCATTGCGGTGTTGTGGGGCTTAAACCGACATATTCAAGTGTTTCCAGGCATGGATTGATCGATCTTTCAATGTCTCTGGACCAGATTGGAACAATAACGAAAAATGTCTCTGATGCAGCATTATTGTTAAGTGTTATTCATGGAAAAGATAATTATGATTCTATAAGTCAGAATTCTAATAAGTTAAATTTGAATGATATAGAAAAAATTCCTAAAAACATTACTGTTGGATTTTTGGATATTGATGGATTAAAAGTTGACAAGAGAATTCAGGACTTGATTGATAAAGAAATTGAGAAAGCATCTGCAAATTACAAATGGAAAATTAAGAGAATTAAAATACCTTATTTGGATTTAGCCATTGCTACTTATTATCCTCTTGTTTATGTTGAATTTTTCTCATCTACAAAAAGATTTGACGGGAGAAAATATGGGAAAAGAATTGAACAAGTTGCAGGACCGGAAGTTCTGAGGAGGATTTTGGGGGGGGCAGAGATAAGTGAGGAAGAACATTTTGAGAGATATTATCATCTGGCTTTAAAATCCAAGGAATTAATCAGGAAAGAATTTGAAAAAGTTTTCAGGAAAGCAAGAGTAGACTGCATTATTTCTGCAACTGTGCCAAGACTTCCACATAAAATAGGAGAAAAAATTTCTATTGAAGAAATGTATGGTTATGATGCTTTGACATCTCCCCCAAACCTTGCAGGGAATTGTGCAATAAGTATCCCTATCGGAACCTTAAATGTTGCCAATGACTTAGTTCCTGTAGGAATGCAAATTATTTGCGATAAATTTCAGGAACAAAAAATGCTTCAGATTGCAAGGGCTTTTGAGAAATTGAAATGAAAAATCTTTGATTTCCAAAAACATTAAACCCTAAAAATTTAAAAACAAATCCTGTTTTTTCCTTTTATGAGGATTAACGGGATTGAGATTAAATGGTTAGGACATGCCAGTTTTCTAATTAAAGATATTGAAAATTCAAGAGTAGTTTACATTGATCCCTATAATTTAAAAAATGAGAATTTGGAAAAGGCAGATATAATATTAATAACTCATAGTCATTATGATCATTGCAGTATTGCAGACATAAAAAAAATTATTAAGAAGGGAACAAGGATTTTTATTACAGCAGACTGCCAAAGTAAGATAACGAGATTAGATATTCCTATTAGGATTGAAATTGCAGAACCCGGAAGAGAATATTCCTTAAATAATCTTAAGATTTCTATTTTACCTGCTTATAACATTGACAAATCTTTTCATCCCAAAGATGAATATTGGGTTGGTTATCTGATAAAAATGAATGGAGCTTTAATCTATCATGCAGGAGATACAGATTTTATTCCAGAAATGCAAAAACTTACAGGATATTCAAAAAATGGGAAAGAATTTGTGGCTTTGCTTCCAATTGGGGGCAGATTTACAATGGATGCAGAAGAGGCTTTAGAAGCTGCAAAACTGATTAAGCCCTCATTAGTTATTCCAATGCATTATGGAAGCATTACAGGAACAAAAGAGGATGCTGAAGAGTTCATGAAACTTTGCAAGGAAGAAGGAATAAACGCTAAAATCTTGGAAAGCGATTAATATTTTTTTAAAAATAACTTTTGAATGAGAATTAATTCTTATACTAAACTATAGAAGAATTTTTAAATAACAAATATTTTCTATTCTTATTATATTTTAATTTATTCAATGCCAGTTGAGTAAATTAATCTTGTATGGGGTGAATTCTTCTTATTGATAGTTGGAAGTTCAAGAAGTATTTAAACTTTTCTGTGAAAAGTTTAGAAAAACTTCCAAAAATAAATGAAAGGAGGTACAATGGTACTCGATTTTACAAAAGAAGCTATACAGAATGCAGAAACCCATAGCATTAACTTTGATGAACTTAAAGCAGGAAAAGCTAACATTAAGGTTATTGGGGTGGGTGGCTGTGGTTGCAATACTGTAACCTGGCTTTCTAACAAAGGAATTAACGGAGCAACAATTTACGGAGTCAATACAGATGCACTTCATTTAAGCGTTACAAAAGCTGATGAGAAAATTCTTATTGGTAAGGAACTGACTCGAGGTTTAGGAGCAGGCGGAAGACCTAATACAGGAAGAGAAGCTGCAAAAGAAGCTATTGTAGACATCAAAAAGGCAGTTTCAGGAGCAGATATGGTGTTCGTCCTTTCTGGAATGGGAGGAGGAACTGGAACCGGAGCAGCACCAGTAATTGCTCAATTAGCCAAGGAAACCGGTGCAGTTGTTATTGCTGTTGTTACTATGCCTTTTGAATCAGAAAAAGCAAGAATTGACAAGGCTGAGTTTGGTTTACAGGAATTGAGAGAAGTGACTGATACCTGTATTGTTTTGGACAATAACAGACTTGTAGATATTGCAGGACAATTACCAATAGAGCAGGCTTTTGCTGTTGCAAATGAGTTGGTAAGTACAATGGTTAAAGGAATTGTTGAGACAATAACTTTACCAAGCTTAATCAACCTTGACTATGCAGATGTTTCAGCAATCATGAAAAATGGCGGAGTTGCAGTGATAGGTATCGGAGAGGCAGACACACAGGACCGTGTTAATGAAGCTGTCAGACAAGCCCTTACACATCCTCTACTTGACGTGGATTATCAAGGTGCTGAAGGAGCTTTAATACATGTTACTTGTGGACCAGACCTGAAACTTGAAGAATTTGACCTTGTTGGCAGAATTGTTTCGGAAAATCTTAGCTCAGAAGCTCAGGTTATAATCGGAGCAAGAATCAACAAAGATTTTGTCGGGAAAGTCCGAGTAATAACAATTATAACAGGAGTCAAGTCACCTTATGTTTTAGGTAAGGCTCAAGAAGACCAAAGGATTCCTGCTTCAAGAGAAATATCTGATTTAGGAATAGAAGTCTGGAAATAATTTTTTATAAGGGGTTTTGTTTTTTAGCCCCTTCCTTTTTTTAGCCCTTCCTTCTTTTTTTATAACAACATTTTTATACTAAAATCTTCTAATACATTTATGAAAAGAGGAAAAACAAAAGGGCTATTATTTTTTGCATTCTTTGTACTTATGTTAATTATTCTATTAAACTTTCTAATTCAGGCAGAAGATTCAGAACATCCTTCACTTTCAGAATGGAGAATGTTTGGGAGATATCTAAATCACACCGCACATGATGGGAGTTCTTTTACAATTATTCCTGGATTAAATACAACATCTTTTCAAACAGCAGGATACATTTCTTGGTCTTCACCAACAGTTTTTAATGGATATGTTTTTATCGGAAGTGAGGATGGAAATCTTTATCAGTTAAATGCTTCAAACATCTCCCAAAAAATAAATAATTATACAGTATCAGGAGCAGGAGAAATTTATGTGTCCCCCTCTGTAGTTACCATCGGAAGTAACAGTTATATTTATGTTGGTGGTGGTACATCCGGGACTCATAAGTTACACCAATTGAATGCTTCAAACATTTCTCAGCAAATTGCTGTCTCTTCTGGTCAAACATCTTATTCTTCTCCTGTTATTGCCAATGGTTCTTTATATTTTGGGGCATATGGTGCAAGTGTTGTTCAATTGAATGCATCTAATGTTGCCCAACAAATTGCATTGTTCTCTACTACTTCTGAAACTTGGGCTACTCCCGCAGTTGCTAATGGTTATGTTTATGTGTCCGGAGGTCACATTCAGCAGGGGGGCCATATATTTTTTCAATTGAATGCCTCCAATGTTTCACAACAAATCGCTAATTATACAATTCCTAGTGGATGGTATGCTCATTCTTCTCCTGTTGTGTGGGATGAATATGTTTATTTTGGAACAGAGTATAATAGTACTGGAGCAGGGTTTCCAGGAGCGGTTTACCAATTGAATGCTTCAAATGTTTCACAACAAATCGCTAATTATAGTTTTGGGCTTCCTGGGGGCCAGGCCAAAGGAAGTGCAGCTCCAGCAATTGCAACAATTGGAAGTGAAACTTACTTGTATATAGCTGGGGGAGTTAATGTTCAAAATATGCTTTTTCAATTGAATGCTTCAAATGTTTCACAGAAAATTGCAAATTATTCCATAGGAACAGGGAGCGGGGGTTCTGCAACAATTGCTAATGGTTATGTTTATATTGGGGATAATAGTGATTATGTTCATCAATTAAATGCATCAAACATCTCTCAACTTATTGGGAAGATATATGTGGGAAGCGACGTTTTTACAACTCCAGCATATGCAAATGGTTATATTTATTTCGGGTCTTGGAATGGATTTGTTTACCAGGTAAATGCTTCAAATCTTAGTTTATTTACTTTGGTTGATACAACTCCGCCAATGGTTTCTATAGACTACCCTTGGGACCTTCCATTCACTTATTCAGGAACCTTTCCTATAGGAATGCACATGAATGAACAAGGTTATTGTGAGTATAGCATTAATAATGGAACAACAAATTACACACTTAGCACAAATGATAATACTTTTTTCCATGGAACCAGTGCCGCTGTTCCGGATGGTGACTATATTTTACATGCATATTGCAATGACACTGCGGGAAACAGAAATGATACAGCAACAAGAATTTTTACAATGTATACAGCCACTGCACCCCCTACAACTCCCCCCCAAACAGTTGTTATTGGTCCAGGTCAAAAAACAACTT